>DASQYN010000489.1:0-2145 GCA_035639215.1 Burkholderiales bacterium | reverse complement strand
GTCCACGGAGTCTATGTTCCGGAGCGTCCGTTCGACATTGCCGCCGAGGCGAAGCGGCTGCGGAAAATCATGGACGAGCAGGGCGGTGTGAACCTGTTCATTTCCGAAGGCGCCGGAGTGAATGAAATTGTCGCCGCGATGGAGGAGGCCGGCGAGGCGGTGCCGCGCGATCCCTTTGGCCACGTGCGGCTCGACAAGATCAATCCGGGCGATTGGTTCGCCAAGAGGCTTGCCGCTGAGCTCGGCGCCGAAAAGGTGCTCGTGCAGAAGAGCGGCTATTTCGCGCGCTCCGCGCCGGCGAACGAAGCAGATCTCGAGCTGATCCGCGCCTGCACGACCTACGCGGTGGACGCGGCGCTGCGCGGCGAGTCCGGAGTAGTCGGTCAGGACGAGGAGCGCGGCGACGAGCTGCGCGTGATCGAGTTCGAGCGGATCGCGGGAGGCAAGGCGTTCGACACGTCGGTGCCCTGGTTCACCGAGCTGCTGCGCGAGCTTGGCCAGGAGTGACGGAAGTTCGCTAAAGTTCGGCTCTCGGCGCGCGCGACGCAGTTTGCGGGCGCTCGAAAGAGGGCGATTGCAGCGAGGTTACGAAAGAGCGCGCGCATCGACGATCAGCTTGCGAACAGGGTGGATGCAGCGGCGCTGACGTCTAAAGGCTCATCCCTTAGCTCAAGTCACAATAGGCATGCTGTAGGACAGCGGATTTGTTCGCGCAGTCCTTAACCCCTGAAATACATGGAACAAAAGTTCCATCAACCTCAATTTATAACGTAATCACAGAAGCTTGAGGTGTTTCCATTTATCGTTGTTTCCGGGCGGAACACCGATATTGATGCGGCTCAAGGCCGGTGCGCGGGGTTGTCTTTCATTATGAGGAAAGCAACAGGTTACGCATCGACCAGCGCTGTTCCAGCGATTGCCGCGGTTCTGGCGCTCATTTCAACACCCGCGCTTGCGCAGGAAGTCCCGGCGCAGACCGCGCCTACGACCAGTCCTAGTGCTCCCGCAACCGCGCAGCCGGCTCCGACGACCGACCCGGCGCCTGTAAGCGTGGACACCCCGGTGGCCCCCGATACCAATGCGGCGCCAGTCGCGGCCGAAACTCCGGCACCGGCCTCAAAATCATCGACTCTGGCGCATAAGGCCAGGCCGAAGACGGTGGCCAAGGCGGCTCCGAAATCGACTGTGACGAGAGCGGTAGTGCACACCACTCGGGCGGCTGCGCCTGCGGCCGCCGCCCCGAAGCCGGCGCCCGCCACCTCCGCGGCGAAGCCGATCGTCGACACGCAGGTGGCCCCCGCGCACCCAGCGGCGAATGCAGCGACGCCGGCCGGGAGACCGGTCGACAGCAGCGCAATGGAATTGGGCGGCGGCGCTATCGTGCTTCTGGCGCTCGGTGCCGGCGCCTACGCCCTCGCGCGCCGCAGGCGGGACGATGAAGAATATGTGGACGATGGCTACGAGGCCGAGCCGACGGCCGAGACGGACGCGCAGCCCGATTCCGTGGCCGAGACCGTGCCCCATCACGATCCGGTCTTCGAGGAGCAGCCGGCGATCGTCGCTCCCGAACCGTCCGCCTTCGCCTGGGGCAGCAGTTCGTCGGGGAAGGCTAGCGAAGAAGGCGACGGATCCGACCGGCGCCCAGGCGAGACGTGGGTCGAGAGAGCCTATCGCGGACCGTCCCCCGCCAACCCGTCGGTGTCGCTTAGGAACCGGCTGCGCCGCGCCGCCTTCTTCGACAAGCGCGAGCGCGACGTCGCCGAGGGCACGGCCGAGCCGGTCGACGCTGGTGCAGGCCTGCCCGACGGGATGGTCAAGGAGCAGGAGCGCGAGCTCGCCTAACTTGATTCAGCGAGAGAAGGCGAAGCCGCCGCCCGGGCAACCGGGCAGCGGCTTTCTTTGCGCCTATTCCGCCGCCGGCACGTAGATCTCGCCCCCTTCGTCGTGGAAGCGCTTGCTCATCTCGGCCATTCCTTCGGCCGGGTCCGGGATGCGCCCTTCGACGAGTTCGGGACGAGCGGTTGAGGATTGCTCCTGAAGCCGCGCGAACTCTCTCACCTCCTGGGTGATCTTCATGCTGCAGAACTTCGGCCCGCACATCGAGCAGAAGTGGGCGGTCTTGGCGCCTTCGGCCGGAAGCGTCTG
>DASQYN010000488.1:0-2846 GCA_035639215.1 Burkholderiales bacterium | reverse complement strand
GCGTTCGCGGAACCACGCGGCGCTCGCCGACGCGGCGGCGCGCCCGCCGCCATCGAGGAACCGCACGCGGCCGCGCTTGGCGTCGTAGATCAGCCAGAACGCGTCGCCGCCGATGCCGCACATATGTGGATAGACGACGCCGAGGGTGGCCGCCGCGGCGATGGCGGCGTCGACGACGGAGCCGCCGGCGCGCAGAACGTCGGCGCCCGCCGAGGAAGCGAGCGCGTGCGGGCACGTCACCATGCCGCGCGGGGCGAGGACCGGAGCGGAGGCTATCTTTTCTTCCCGAGCTTCTTGCGCGCGAGCGCGGTGCCGGCGGCAAGCGCCTCGAGCTTGCGCACCGCTATGTCGCGGTCCATGGGCGCCATGCCGCAGTTGGTGCAGGGATAGAGATGCCTGGCAGGTACGAATTTCAATGCCCGACCTATCACATCCGCTACTTCGCGCGCAGTCTCCACCTTGTCGTTCGCCACGTCGATCACGCCCAGCAGCACGTCCTTGCCCTTGAGCAGCCCGAGCAGCTCGATCGGCACGCGCGAGTGGATGCACTCGAGTGACACCTGGTCGAGGCGGCTCTTCGCGAGCGCCGGGAAGATCTCCTCGTACTGGCGCCATTCGCCGCCGAGGTTATTCTTCCAGTCGATGTTCGCCTGGATGCCGTAGCCGTAGCAGATGTGGACGCAGGTCTTGCATTTGACGCCCTGGATCGCGCGATGCAGCGCCGCGACGCCCCAGCGCTTGACGTCGTCCATGTACACGTTGAAAGCCGGCTCGTCGAACTGGATGACGTCGACGCCGTCCTTCTGCAGGCCGCGCGCCTCCTCGTTCAGCAGCGCGGCGAACGCCATCGCGAGCTTCACCTTGTCGCCGTAGTGCTCGTCGGCGAGCGTGTCGACGATGGTCATCGGGCCGGGCAGCGTGATCTTCACCTCCTTCGCCGTGTGCTTCCTCAGCAGCGTGGCCTCGGCCTGGTGCACGCGGCCTTTCAGCCGCAGCGGCCCGGTGACCACCGGCACCATCGCGTCGTAGCGGTTGTTGCGGATGCCCATCTTCACCTTGCGCGAGAAGTCGATGCCCTCGACGTACTC
Source organism: Burkholderiales bacterium (assembly GCA_035639215.1). Lineage (GTDB taxonomy): Bacteria > Pseudomonadota > Gammaproteobacteria > Burkholderiales > SG8-39 > SCGC-AG-212-J23. The sequence goes on along the minus strand of DASQYN010000488.1, from coordinate 1,758 downwards.
GAGGAAGCCGTGCACGAAGTGCTGCCGCGACTGCTCGCCGTCGCTGACGATGTCGATGCCCGCGTCCTCCTGCGACTTCAGCCAGAGCAGCGTCGCATCGCGCTTCGCTTCCTCGAGCGCGGCGCCTTCGGCGCGCCAGGCCGGCCAGAGCTTCTTCGGCTCGGCGAGCCAGGAAGGCTTCGGCAGGCTGCCGGCGATGGTGGTCTTGAACATTCTTCCTCCAGGGTTCGGGATCGGTGTCGGGGATCGCGGACAGCGACGAAATCGTGATTCAGCCCCTATAATTTCCTCTACAAGCGCTGTTGTGCAAGGGAGGGTTCAGGTGCTGGGTGGGGTGCTGGTCGGTTCGTTTTGCTCGTTTCTCCTCAATCTCGTAAATCCGGCAGTGGCCAACAAGGCGGGCCCGGACTGGCTGTGGGCCGGCGGCCGATCGGATTTCGTCCGCAACCTCTATTTCCGTCCCGACGGCGCCTTCCGGCGCTACGGCTTCGTCGGCCTGATGCTGACTTTTGCCGCCGGGGCCGCCGCCCTGGTGTGGCTCCTGCAACGCCTATAGAGAAGTAAGTCGCCCCGAACGTCACCCCCGAGTGCCTGAGTCGGGGGCGGGGTGACTTATTGCACCTGACGGCAGGGCCGCTTTTGCAAAGTGGCCCGTTTAACGCCATCCTATGCGTCGCAGTGAACCAACAGCCTAGGGGGCAAAAATGATCACAAGACTCACCATAGCAGCTGCGGCACTGGCGCTCGGCATGTCGAGCGTGGCCTCGGCGCAATCGATGCGCAAGGACTGCAACGAGCTCAAGGGCGAGATCGAAGCCAAGATCAAGAACAACGGCGTCGAGAAGTTCACGCTCGACATCGTCGACAAGGACGCCCAGGCCGACGGCAAGGTCGTCGGCACCTGCGACGGCGGCACGAAGAAGATCGTCTACAAGCGCGGCTGAGGCAGTAGAGTAGTCGAGGAGGGCGGTCGAATCGCCGTCGTCCCCGCGCAGGCGGGGACCCCGTTTTCGCAAAATTCGCAAAACTGGGTTCCCGCTTTCGCGGGAAAGACATGTTGGTGCTTCCCTGACTTCATAGCTTCCTGACTGGCTAAGCGTCTCATCGTCGGCATCACCGGCGCCACCGGCGCGGTCTACGGCATCGCGCTGCTGAAGGCCGTCGCGGCGCTCCCGGGCTGGGAGAGCCACCTCGTGCTCTCCGACGCCGGCGTGCTCAACGTCTGGCACGAGCTCAAGCTGAAGCGCAAGGACGTCGAGGCGCTCGCGACGAGCGCCTACCACCCGAAGGACATCGCGGCGTCGATCGCCAGCGGCTCGTTCCCCACCGAGGGCATGGTGATCGCGCCCTGCTCGATGAAGACGCTCGCCGCGGTGGCGCATGCCCATGCCGACGATCTCGTCTCGCGCGCCGCCGACGTGGTGCTGAAGGAGCGCCGGCGCCTCGTCCTCGTGCCGCGCGAGACGCTGCTCAACCTCGCGCACCTGCGGAACATGGTGGCGGTGACCGAGATGGGCGGCATCATCATGCCGCCCATGCCGGCGTTCTACGCGATGCCGAAGACGCTCGACGATCTGGTCGCCCACACAGTCGGACGCATTCTGGATCTTTTTGGCATTGCCTCCTCCAAGGTCAAGCGCTGGTCAGGCATCAAAGGAAATCCCGCAGCGCCTGATTGAACTTCTCCGGCTGCTCGATGTTCGCGATGTGGGCCGCGTTCTTGATCATCACCAGCTTCGCGCCGGGAATCGCCTCGCC
>DASQYN010000487.1:0-5350 GCA_035639215.1 Burkholderiales bacterium | reverse complement strand
CACCGCATGCGGCCGGTGCTGCCGGAGGAGTAAAAGTCAAAGTTCTTGAGCCGGCTTCCCGGCGCGGCCGGCGAGGACCATGATGGACCCCATGACGCAGACCAAGGTCGCCCGCATCGGCAAGCGCTACCCGCGCGCCGTGCCGCCGGCCAGGACCCCCGCGCCGCGGCTGCCGGCCGGGCTGCTCGTCCGGCTGGTTGCTCTGGCGCGGCGCCTTGGGCTATAGTCGCCGCATGCAACAGGCCAAGCTTCTCGCGCCTCTCTCGCTCGCGCTTCTCGCGCTGGCCGGTCTGCTGCTGCGCCTCGCGCGCTAAATCCCCCCGCCTACAATCCGTGCTGTGACAGCCCCTCCGGGGCAAGGACCCTATTCCTATGGCTAAAGACCGCTTGATCATCTTCGACACCACCATGCGCGACGGCGAGCAGAGCCCGGGCGCCTCGATGACCCGCGACGAGAAGCTGCGCATCGCGCGCGCGCTGGAGCGCATGCGGGTGGACGTGATCGAGGCCGGCTTCCCGGCGTCGTCGAACGGCGATTTCGAGGCGGTACGCGCGATCGCCGGCGCCGTCAGGGATTCGGTCGTCTGCGGGCTGTGCCGGGCGAACGACCGGGACATCCAGCGCGGCATCGATGCGCTGAAGGACGCCAAGGGTCCCTGGCGCATCCATACTTTCATCGCCACCAGCCCGCTGCACATGGAGAAGAAGCTGCGCATGACGCCCGAGCAGGTGCTCGAGCAGGCGCGCCTTTCGGTGCGCTTCGCGCGCCGCCACTGCCCGGACGTCGAGTTCTCCCCCGAGGACGGCAGCCGCTCCGACCTCGACTTCCTCTGCCGCGTGCTGGAGGCCGTCATCGCCGAAGGCGCGACGACGATCAACATTCCCGACACCGTGGGCTACGCCGTCCCCCAGCAATTCGGACAGCTGATAAAAACGATACGCGAGCGCGTGCCGAATTCCGATCAGGCGGTGTGGAGCGTGCACTGCCACAACGACCTCGGCATGGCGGTGGCCAACTCGCTCGCCGCCGTGCAGATCGGCGGCGCGCGCCAGATCGAGTGCACGATCAACGGCCTGGGCGAGCGCGCCGGTAACACCTCGCTCGAAGAGGTGGTCATGGCGGTGCGCACCCGCAAGGATTTCTTCGGCCTGGACACCGGCATCGACACGACGCAGATCGTTCCGACCTCGCGGCTGGTCTCGCAGATCACCGGTTTCGTGGTGCAGCCGAACAAGGCGGTGGTCGGCGCGAACGCCTTCGCCCACGCCTCGGGGATCCACCAGGACGGGGTGCTCAAGGCGCGCGATACCTACGAGATCATGCGCGCCGAGGACGTGGGCTGGAGCACCAACAAGATCGTCCTCGGCAAGCTCTCCGGGCGCAACGCTTTCAAGCAGCGCCTGAAGGAGCTCGGCATCGAGCTCGAGAGCGAGGACGCGGCGAACCGCGCCTTCCAGCGCTTCAAGGACCTCGCCGACAAGAAGGCCGAGATTTTCGACGAGGACCTGCAGGCGCTGGTCGCCCAGCAGGCGGGGGCCTCGGCCGAGGAGCACTGGAAGCTCGTCACGCTCAGCCAGTCGAGCGGCACCGGCGAGCGGCCGCACGCCTCCGTAGTGATGACGGAGAACGGAAAAGAGCAGAAATCCCAGGCCGAGGGCGACGGGCCGGTCGACGCGATCTTCAAGGCGATCGAGGCGATCGCGAAGAGCGGGGCGGAGCTGCTGCTCTTTTCCGTGAACGCCGTCACGACCGGCACCGAGTCGCAGGGCGAAGTGACGGTGCGCCTCGCCCGCGGCGGCCGCATCGTCAACGGCGTGGGCGCCGACACCGACATCGTCGTTGCCTCGGCGAAGGCATATGTCAGCGCGCTCAACCGCCTGGAGAGCAAAATGGAGCGCGTGAACCCGCAGCACCAACTCTAGAAAAGGGAGGCACCGATGATCCGCGTCATCCTGCTCGCGCTGCTCCTGACCGCGCCGCCGGCGGCCTTCGCGCAGCTCTACAAGTGCGTCGACGCCAGGGGCAAGACGCAGTACTCGGACAAGCCGCTGCCCGGCTGCAAGGCCGCGGCGGTGCGGGGCGAGCCGCGGCCTGCGCCGGCGGCCAAGGCCGGGCCGAAGGGCAAGACCGACCCGATCTCCGAAAAGCACAACCAGGTGGCGCGCGAGCAGGCCGCGCGCTGCTCCCAGGCACAGCAGGCGTACCAGCACGGCGACGGCGGCGACGGGGTACGCGAGCAGCTGCGCCGCTGCATGTAGCCCGCCCGGTGCAGCGAGCCGCCGCGGCCGTCGTCCTCGCGCTCGCCGCGTCGGCGACGGCCGCGCCGATGTACAAGTGCGTCGACGAGCGCGGCGTTACGCACTACGCCGACAAGCCCACGCCGGGCTGCGCGAACGCCCCGGTCGACATCCGCGCGAGCCCGCCGATCTCCGGTGCGCTGGCGCCCTCCGGAGAGGACGCGGCGCAGCAGGAAGCCGATTTCCGCCGCCGCCGCATGGAGCGCGAGGAGGCGGAGCGCCTGCAGCGCGCCGAGCGCGCCGAGCTCTTGAGCCGCTGCACGAGCCTGAAGCAGGAGCGCGCGGTACTCTCTTCGGGGCGCCGCCTGGTCCAGATCAATGAGCAGGGCGAGCGCGTCTACCTCGACGATGCGGTCCGCGCGCAGCGCCTGGCGGAGGTGCAGGCGGCGCTAGAGCAGTGTCCGTGATCGCGTAAGCCGCGCATAAGCGACCGCCGCCGAGAAGAAGGCGACGCTCAGCCCGACCTCCAGCCAGGCGAGCGCTTGCGAGAGGCCGCGCTCGCTCCAGGCGCGCGTCGCGCCCTCGGCGAAGTACGCGAGGATCAGCAGGCTCGACCACTGATAGGTACGGCGCCGCCCGGCGAGGATCCCGGCGAGCGGCGCCGCGAGCGGCAGCGCCTTCAGCGCCACCAGCGAGCCGCCGGGGCGAAGCGGCGCGAGCCACAGCTCCCAGGCGAGGCAAAGCACGATCAGCGCGACGAGCGAAGCCGCCGCGGCGCGGCGCAGGAGACGCATGTTGCGCCGTATGATAAGACCCGATGGACAACCGCCGCCTGCGCGCCGCCTGGGAATTTCTCGTCGCGCTGGTGAACCGCTTCCGCGAGGAGCGCGCGACGCAGACGGCGGGCAGCCTCACCTACACGACGCTGCTCGCGCTCGTACCGCTCTTCACCGTGGCGCTCGCCGCGGCCACCGCGTTCCCGGTCTTCGACCAGTGGATTGCCTCGCTGCAGCTCTTCATCACACGCAATCTCCTGCCCGACACGCCGGCGGTCGAGGTGGTGATGGAGCAGGTGAACTCGTTCACGCAGAACGCCGGCCGCCTTACCGCGGTCGGCGTGGTCGGCTTCGGCGTCACCTCCGTGATGCTGATGCTGACCGTGGACAACGCGCTCAACCGCATCTTTCGCGTGCAGCGGCGCCGCTCGCTGTGGCAGAACGTCTTCGTCTACTGGGCGGTGATCACGCTCGGGCCGGTGCTGGTCGGCGCGAGCCTCTCCGCCACCTATCTCGCGGTGCGCGAGTCGCTCGGCGCGCTTTCGCTCGACATCCTGGCCGACTCGCTGCTCGGCGTGCTGCCGTTCCTGTTTACGTGCGCGGCGCTCGTGCTGCTCTATGGCGTCGTGCCGGCGCGGCCGGTGGAGTGGCGCCATGCGCTCGCCGGCGGCATCCTCGCCGCGGTCGGCTTCGAGGTGGCGAAGCGCGCCTTCGCGGTCTACCTGTCGCGCGTGCCGACTTACAAGCTGATCTACGGGGCTTTCGCGACGATTCCGATCTTCCTCGTCTGGCTGTACGTCTCCTGGCTCGTGGTGCTGACCGGCGCGATCATCACGGCGATGCTGCCGGCCTATCGCGCCAAGCCGGAGCGCCATCGCGTGCCGGGCGAGGCGCTCGCCGACGCGCTCGGCGTGCTCGGGGTGCTGGCGCGCGCGCACGCCGAAGGCCGCGTCGTCTCCCTCAACGCGCTGGCGCGCGACCTGCGCATGCTGCCGGACCGCTGCGAGGCGATCCTCGAGCGCGCCGCGGCGCGCGGCTGGACGGCGCGCACCGAGGGCGGCGACGGCTGGGTGCTCGCCCGCGATGCGAGCCGCATCCGCGTCGCGGACGTCTACCGGGCCTACGTGTTCGATGCCGAAGCGGTCGGCGTGCATCCCGATCTCGCGCTATCTTTAGGCGATTTCGTGGCGAAGGAGAAAGCCGATGAATCGTAGGGAGCGTCTGATCGTCGCGCTCGACGTGGCGAGCGTCGCCGAGGCGCGCGCGCTCGTCGAGCGCATCGGCGACGCGGCGTGCTTCTACAAGCTGGGCCTCGAGCTGCTGATGGCCGGCGGCTACTTCGAGCTCGTCGACTGGCTGGTCGCGCGCGGCAACCGCGTCTTCGCCGACGTGAAGATGTTCGACATCCCCGAGACCGTGGCGCGCGCCGTCGCCAACCTGCGCGGGCGCGGCGTCACGTTCGCCACCGTGCACGGCAACCAGGCGCTCATGCAGGCGGCCGCGCGCGAGAAGGGTGAGCTCAAAATCCTCGCCGTGACCGTGCTGACGAGCCTGGATCGCGGCGATCTCGACGACCTCGGCTTCTCCTGCGACGTCGAGCGTCTGGTGCTATCCCGCGCCCGGCGCGCCATGGAGGCGGGCTGCGACGGCGTGATCTCCTCGGGCCTGGAGGCCGGGCGCCTGAAGGCCGAGTTCCGCGACCGCCTGCTGGTGGTGACGCCCGGCATCCGCCCGGTGGACAACAAGCCGAGCGACGATCAGAAGCGCACGGTGGATGTCGGCCAGGCGTTCGCCAACGGCGCCGACTACATCGTGGTCGGCCGGCCGATCCGCCAGGCGGCCGACCCGCGCGCCGCCGCCGAGGCGATCCAGCGCACCATCGCCGGCCTCTTCGCCTCCTAGGATGCCCGAAGCCCTGCATGCGGTGCTCGGCATCGGCGGATTGATCGCCATCGCGTGGCTCGCCGGCGAGGACCGGCGGCGCGTGCCTTGGCGCGCGGTGCTGTCCGGTCTCGCGCTGCTCGTTTTCGGCGCCGCCATATCCCTCAGAATTCCGGCGGTGAAAGGCGCGTTTCTGCGGCTCAACGACGCGCTGCTCGTCCTCGAGCGCGCCACGCAGGCGGGCACCGGCCTGGTCTTCGGCTACCTCGGTGGTGCGCCGGCGCCTTTCGCCGTCACCGATCAGAACGCGCTCTTCGTGCTGGCCTTTCGCGCCCTGCCGATCGTGCTCGTGATGAGCGCGCTTTCGGCGCTGCTTTTCTACTGGCGCGTGCTGCCGGCCGTGGTGCACGCGCTGTCGTGGCTGCTGCGCAAGTCGATGGGCATCGGCGGGGTGG
>DASQYN010000486.1:0-4400 GCA_035639215.1 Burkholderiales bacterium | reverse complement strand
CGCTTCATGCGCGAGGCGGCGAAGGACTGCGACTTCGTGATGATGTGCGTCGGCAACGACGACGACGTCCGCTCGGTGGTCTACGGCCCGGACGGAAAAGACAGCGGCGCGCTCGCCGGCATGAAGCGCGGCGCGATCCTGGTCGACCACACCACCGCCTCGGCCAGGGTGGCCCGGGAAATCTTCCAGAAGGCGAAGGACAAGGGCATCGGCTTCGTCGACGCCCCGGTCTCCGGCGGCCAGGCCGGCGCGCAGAACGGCCAGCTCGGCATCATGTGCGGCGGCGAGCCCGAGGTGTTCGCCAGGGCGAAGCCGGTGATCGACGTCTACGCCAAGATGGCCGCGCTGATCGGCGGCCCGGGGGCCGGTCAGCTCACCAAGATGGTGAACCAGATCTGCATCGCCGGCATCGCCCAGGGACTCGCCGAGGCGGTGGCCTTCGCGAAGCGCAACCAGCTCGACGTCGAGAAGGTGATCGGCGTCATCGCCAAGGGTGCCGCGCAGTCCTGGCAGATGGAGAACCGCTGGAAGGCGATGGACGAGCTGAAGGCGGAAGGCTTCGGCTTCGCCACGGAGTGGATGCGCAAGGACATGCGCATCTGCCTCGAGCAGGCGCGCAGCTCCGGCGCGCGCCTGCCGGTCGCGGCGCTGGTCGATCAGTTCTGGTCGCACCTCGAGGCGCGCGGCGGCAAGCGCTGGGACAGCACCGCGGGGCTGGTGCAGCTTCTGCTCAAGGACTAGCGCGAGAGCGCGCCGAAGAAGCGCTTCAGAATCGGCCCGACGCGCTTCAGCTCGCGGCTGTGCACGCCGGCCAGCTTGGCGAGCACCTCGCGCCCGCGCGGGGTCAGGGAAAGCTCTACCTTGCGTCGGTCGGCGAGCGACGCCTGGCGCGCCACCAGCCCCTCCTGCACCAGCCGATCGACCAGCTCGACGGCGCTGTTGTGCTTGATGAGGAGCTCGGCGGCGAGCTCGGCGATCGTCAGGCGCCGCTCCTCCGGGCAGGCGCGCAGCACGAGCATCGCCTGGTAATGCTGGGTGGTGAGGCCGACGGCGGCCGCGGCCTCCTCGCTGAAGCGCAGGAAGCGGCGCAGCGCGTGCCGGAAGGCGGCGAGGCGCGCATAGTCTTGCGTCGTCAGCTTGAACCTGCGCTCGGCCTGCCTCAGTCGCACTGCCGCCCCTAGGGTTAACCCTAATTCACCCGCCTGCGCCTCTTCTAATAGTATCGCCTCCCGATATACCCCCTTAAAATATCGCTCCGCGATACATTTCCCGATCTGCCGAAACTCTTAGGAGGAGTCATGCAAGACATTCGTTCCCGCCAGGGCCGCCGCGCCTTCATGCGCGCCGGCCTCGGCGCCGCCGGCGGCCTGGCGCTGCCCGGCATGCTGCCCGGCCTGGTCGCCCAGGCGTTCGCCGCCGACAACCATCCACCGCTCGGCACGTGGCCGGCCGGCGTGCAGGGCAAGGACGTGTTCATCGGCGCCGCGGTGCCGCGCACCGGCACGTACGCCGAGCAGGGCGAGGACGAGCTGAAGGGCTGGCAACTCGCGGTCGAGCACATCAATAGCGGCAACGAGCTGATCCGCAAGATATCGCCCAAGACGAAGAAAGGCGTGCTCGGCAAGGAGCTGAAGCTGGTGGTCGCCGATTCGGGGGCGAAGCCGAACGACGCGGTGCAGGCCGAGCAACGCTTCATCACCGAGAACAAGGTCATGCTCATGACCGGCTCGACCTCGAGCGCGGTCGCGGTGGCGCTGAACAAGCTCGCGCAGCGCGAGAAGGTGCTCTACGTCACCGGCATCTCCGGCTCGAACGACACCACCGGCAAGGACTGCGTGCGCTACGGCTTCCGCCAGAACTTCTACGGCGAGACCGCGGCCAACGCCATCGGGCCGGTGCTGCTCAAGGCCTACGGCAAGAACAAGAAAGCGGCGTTCATGACGCCGGACTACACCTACGGCCATACCGTCACCAAGTCGGTGAACGACTACCTCACGCAGAACGGCGGCTGGACGATGGTGACCAACCAGGTGTCGCCGCTCGGCGCCACGGACTTCAGCTCGTATCTCACCAACATCGCCAACTCCGGCGCCGAGGTGCTGATCAACGTGAACTGGGGGCGCGACGCGGTCATCTCCACGCAGCAGGCGAAGCAGTTCGGCCTGCTGCCGAAGATGAAGCTGGTCATCCCCTACCAGATCCCGTTCCTCGCCAAGAACGTCGGTGCGGAGCTCACCGAGGGCGTGTACGCGGCGACCGACTTCTGGTGGACGCTGGAGGACAAGTTCCCGCTCGCCAAGATGTTCGTCACGGACTTCCGCAAGAAGTACGGCTATTACCCGGAATGGGGCGCGGAGAACGCGTATATGTCGTTCGCCATGTGGGCCGACGCCGTGGAGCACGCCGGCACGTTCTATCCACCCGACGTCATCAAGTCCTTCGAAGAGGGCCGCAAGCTCCAGTCGATGGTGGGCGAGGTGTACATCCGCAAGGAAGACCACCAGCTCGTGCGCCCGGTGATCATCGTGCGCGGCAAGGCGCCGAAGGCGATGCGCAACAAGGAGGACTTCTGGGAGGTCACCGAGATCGTCCCAGGCGCGCCGCTGATGCAGAAGCCCGACGCGTTCGGCTGTAACCTCGGCGACTACACCTAGGTCGGAGGGTTGAACTGAGCGCGCCCCGGGACCCCCCGGGGCGCCGCGTTTTTCAGGGCCCGCATGATCACCTGGGGAAACTTCTTCTCGCAACTCTTCAACGGCCTCGCGCTGGGGGCGCTGCTCGCCCTCATCGCCTCGGGCCTGACGATCATCTACGGCACGCTCGGCGTGCTGAACCTCGCGCACGGTGCGATGTTCATGCTCGGCGGCTATGCCGGCTACCTCGCCTGGCAGGCGAGCGGCTCGTTCCTTGCCGGCCTTGCCGCGGGCACGCTGGCGCTCGCCGTCCTCGGCATCGTGCTGGAGCGCGTGGTCATCCGCTACTTCTACACGCGGCCTCACGAGGACCAGCTGCTGGTGACGTTCGGCCTCGCGATCGTCTTCGTCGAGGCGGTGCGCTGGTATTTCTCGAGCGAGACCAAGACGGTCCAGCCCCCGGCGCTGCTCCAGGGCATCACCAACCTCGGCTTCATGTTCTATCCAACCTATCGCCTGGCGGTGGTCGGCATCTGCGCGGTGGCGCTGCTCGCGCTGTTCCTCGTCCTCTACCGCACCCGGCTCGGCATGATCGTGCGCGCGGGCATCGAAGACGCGGTGATGGTCGACTCGCTCGGCATCAACGTCGACCGCGTCTTCATGGTGGTGTTCGGCATCGGCGCCATGGCCGCGGGCTTCTCCGGCTTCATCAACGCGCCGATCGTCTCGCTCGCCCCGGAGGTCGGCGAGCAGATCCTGGTGCAGACTTTCGTCGTCGTGGTCATCGGCGGCGTCGGTTCGTTCCCGGGCGCCGTGCTCGGCGGCCTGATCGCCGGCGAAATCGTCAGCCTCACCTCCATGGTGAACCCGGGCTACGCGTACGTGATGCTGTTTGCCGCGATGGCGCTCGTCCTGATGATGCGGCCGCACGGCCTGCTGGGCGTGAAAGGACGCGAGTGAACGCCGACCGCATCTACACGCCGCGCCGGCCCCTGCTCGTCGAGACGCTGACCGCCCTCGCGCTCGTCGCCGCGCCGTTCGTGCTCGGGTGGTTCGATGCGGCGCCGAACACCGTGAACCGCGTCCTCGTCTGGGGCCTGTTCGGCATCGGCTTCGACATCCTGTTCGGCTACACCGGCCTTCTCTCCTTCGGCCAGTCCGCGCTGTACGGCACGGGCGGCATGGTCGCCGCCTACCTGCTCACGCGCGCCGGCTTCCCGCACGTGATCAGCGCCCTCGTCATCGGCATGATCGCCGCGGCGATCGTCGGCTACCTGGTCGGCCTGGTGGCCCTGCGGCGCACCGGCATCTACTTCGCCATGATCACCGTGGCGATCGCCGAGGTGTTCTTCTTCGCCGAGTTCAATCCGCTCGCGGAATGGACCGGCGGCGAGAACGGCCTGCCGGGGGTGCCGACGCCCACGCTGAACCTCGGGTTCACCACGGTGCACTTCACCACCGGCTGGTCGCTCTATCCGTTCCTCGCCTTCTGCTACTTCGTCGGCATCCTGATCGCGCTGCGCATCGTGCGCTCGCCGGTCGGCGCGGTGCTGCGCGCCATCCGCGAGAACCCGCTGCGCGCCGCGGCAGTGGGCCACAATATCCACAGCTACAAGCTCGCCGCCTTCGTCATCGCCGCCGCCTATGCCGGCTTCGCCGGGGGCCTGCTCGGTGTCATGCAGGGCTTCATGCCGCCGGACGCCTTCATGTTCGACACCTCCGGACAACTGGTGATGCAGACCGCGATCGGTGGCGCCGGCACGCTGT
>DASQYN010000485.1:0-8648 GCA_035639215.1 Burkholderiales bacterium | reverse complement strand
AGCGGCAACGGCGCAGCGATTGCCCGGCGCAGCAGCTCGACGGCTTGCGCCGATTGGCCCAGGCCGGGGCCGATCGCCAGCACGGTGGCGAGATCGAAGACCTCTCCGGCGGCGCGCAGCATGAGTTCGGGCTGGCAGGGATCGCAGGCCAGCCGTTCGAGCATGCCGACATAGACGCGGCCGGCGCCGAGCTTCAGCGCGGCGCGGGCGGCGAGCAGCGCCGCGCCGGTCATGCCCGCCGCGCCGCCGAACACGGCGAGCGAGCCGGCCAGGCCTTTGTGGAAGTTATGCGGCCGGGGCTTGAGGACCGCCTTGAAAAGATCGGGCTCGGACACCCAGGCGCTCGCGCGGCTCGTCTGCACGCCGAGGTCGGCGACGCTGATCTCGCCGCAGTGGTCGGGGCCATCGAGCGTCAGCAGCCCGGGCTTGAGCGCGATGAAGGTGAGGGTGTGCGTGGCGCGCACGGCGCAGCCCCGCACCCGGCCAGTGTCCGAATCGAGTCCGCTCGGGATGTCGATCGCGAGCACCGGGCAGCGCTGCGTATTCGCATAGTCGACCAGGCGGCGGTAGCCGCCTTCGATGTCGCGCGCGAGCCCGATGCCGAAAAGGCCGTCGATCACCAGGCTCGGCCGGACGGCGGCGGGTAGCTCTTCCGGACGGGTGACGAGGCTGACGCGGAAGAACTGCTCGCGAAGGCGCGTCGCGGCGATGCGGGCGTCGCCGCCGTTGTTACCTGGTCCGGCGAGAACGACGACGTCCTTGCGCTCGTCTGACACCAGGCTTGCGGCGAGGTCAGCGGCGGCCGCGCCGGCGCGCTCCATGAGCGGCGGCGTAGTCTGCGCGGCCTGCTTCTCGATGCGCCGGATCTCCTGCGTTAGGCAGATAGGACTAGGCAAGCTGGCATTGTAAGTGCACTGCTGCGGCGCAGTTCATCTTCACAATTGCGCCGGCGAGATCGTGAAAGCCTTCGGAAGCAGCGACTGCATCCTCATGTACCACGGCACGCCGCAGCGCGACGCTTCGGCGCTCGCGCGGCAGCTGCGCGCCGTGGCGTTTTTCTTCGATGTCGTGCCGCTCGAGGCGCTCGCCGCGCCCCGGCGCAACGGGAGGCGGCGCGTCGCGCTCACCTTCGACGACGGCCTGCGCAGCAACGTGCGCGTCGCCTATCCCCTCCTGCGCTCGCTCGGCCTCACGGCGACCTTCTTCGTCTGTCCGGGCCTCGTGGAGCGCGTGCGCTGGCTCTGGAACCACGAGGCGCGCGAGCGCCTTGCCTCGCTGCCGGCACCGGCGCTCGGCGAGCTCGCCGCCGCGGTCGGCGGGCCGGCCGAAGCGGAGGCCTTCGTGGAGTGGATGAAAACGCTCCAGCTCGCCCGGCGCGAGCGCGTCGAGGCGGCGGTGCGCGCCGCGACGCGCAGGTTCGAGCCGAGCGCGGCGCAGCGCGAGGAGTTCGACCTCGCCGGCTGGGACGAGCTGAAGCGGCTTGACCCGCGCGTCGTGACGATCGGCTCGCACACCATGACGCATCCTATCCTCACGTCGCTGTCGGCCGACCAGCTGGACGCCGAGCTGCGCGAAAGCCGCTGCGCGCTGGAGCGCGAGCTCGGCCGTCCGGTGGCGCACTTCTGCTATCCGAACGGCGACTTGAACGAGCCGATCGTGAGCGCGGCGCGCCGCTATTACGCCGGCGCGGTGGCGGTGGAGCCGCGGTCGCTCGGCGCCGACGTCGATCCGCATCGCCTGCCGCGCTTCGCCGCCCATCCGCGGCACTCGCTGCGCCTCGCGCGCAGCCTCGTCCTGGGGTGATGCGCCGTCCGGCCTAGTGCCGGCTTGCGCCGATCAGCACGTCGGGCAGCCAGGTGCACAGGCCCGGGAAGGCGATGATGATGACCAGCGCCGCGAGCATCATGAAGAAGAACGGCACGGAGGCGAGCGCGACGTAGCGGATGTCGCGCCCGGTCATGGTCTGCAGCACGAACAGGTTGAAGCCGACCGGCGGGGTGATCTGCGCGATCTCGACCAGGATGACGATGAAGATGCCGAACCAGATGAGGTCGAAGCCCGCCGCCTCCACCATCGGCAGCACGATCGTCATGGTGAGCACGATCATCGATATGCCGTCGATCACCATGCCGAGCAGGACGTAGATCACGGTCAGCGCGGCGAGCAGCCCGTAGCGGCTCATGTGGAGCGAGGCCACCCATTCGGCGAGCGCGCCCGGCACGCCGGTGAAGGCCATGCACGAGCTCATGAAGGCGGCGCCGGCGAGGATGAACAGGATCATGCAGGAAAGGCGCGTCGCGCCCATCAGGCTCGCCCGGAAGCTCGCCCAGCCGAGCGTGCCGCTCCACCAGGCGATGCCGAGCGAGCCGAGCACGCCGACCGCCGCGGCTTCCGTCGCCGTGGCGTAGCCGGTGAACATCGCCGCCATGACGAAGACGACGAGCACCATGCAGGGGATGAGGTTGCGCGCGCGGTATATCTTTTCCCTGAAGCTCATCACCTCGGTGAGCGCCGGCGTCTTCTGCGGATTGAGCAGCGCCCAGACCACGATGCAGCCGGAGAAGAGCGCGATCAGCACGATGCCGGGCAGCACGCCGGCGATGAACATCTTCAGGATCGACACTTCGGCGGCCACCGCGTAGACGATCATGATGATCGAGGGCGGGATCAGCAGCCCGAGCGTCCCCGCGCCGCAGAGCGAGCCGAGGCTCATGCGCTCGTCGTAGCCGCGCTTCTTCAGCTCGGGCAGCGCCACCTTGCCGATGGTGGCGCAGGTGGCCGCGGAGGAGCCCGACACCGCGGCGAAGATGCCGCAGCCGAGGATGTTGACGTGCATCAGGCGCCCGGGCAGCCAGCCGAGGAAGGGCGCCAGCCCCTCGAACATCTCCTCCGAGAGCCGAGTGCGGAACAGGATCTCGCCCATCCAGACGAAGAGCGGCAGCGAGGCGAGGGTCCAGGACGCAGTCGCCCCCCAGAACGACTGGAACAGGCTCGCCTCGGGCGGCGAGGTGGTGAAGAACTGCAGGCCGAACCAGCCGACTACGCTCATCGCCATGGCGATCCACAGGCCGCCGGCGAGCAGCGCGAAGAGCACGACGAGCAGCACGGCGGCGACCGAGAGCGTGCTCATCAGATCTCGTCTGCGAAATCCGCGGCGGCGTGCCGCGCGTCCTGGGCCGCCTGGTAGGCGGTCTTGCGGCCGCGCAGATGCGCGACCAGCTCGTCGGCCACGGCGACGAGGAAAACCGCAAGGCCGAGCACCAGGCTCATCTGTGGAATCCAGATCGGGATCTGCAGCAGGCCTTGCGCCACTTCGCCGAGCTGCCAGCTCTCGTAGACGAAGCCGGTGACCGCCCAGGTCGCATAGCCCACGACGAGCAGCGCGCCGGCCAGGCAGGCGGTTTCCGCGGGGCGCCGGGCGGCGCGCGGCAGCTTGTCGAGCAGCAGGCTGACGCGGATCAGCTCGCCTTCGCGGAAGGTGTAGCCGAGGGCGAGGAACGCCGAGGCGGCGCAGAGCCAGGACGCGATGTCGTCCGCGCCGCGGAAAAGCAGGCCGATCTCGCGCATGCCGGCCTGCAGTAGCATGACCGCCGCGACCGACGCGAGGCACGCCGCGGCGAGCACCGCGGCGGCGACGTACAGGCGGTCGAGGAACCGCCGCAATTTATTTCTTGTGATACGCCTTCATGAGGGCCGCGCCGTCCGGCCCCGCGGTCTTCTGCCACTCCGCGGCCATCTGCTGACCGATCTTCGCCAGCTCGGCCTTCAGCTCGGGCGAAGGCTCGGCGACCGACATGCCGTTCTTGGCGAGCGTCTCGTCGCCCTGCTTCTCGCGCTCCTTCGACATCTCCCAGCCGCGCTTCTCGGCCGTCTCGGCCGCCTTCACGAGCGCGCCTTGCTCGGCTTTCGGCAGGCGGGCAAAGGCGCGCTGGTTGACGACGACCACGTTCTTCGGGTTCCAGGCGTTGGTCTTGTAGTAGTTCTTGACGAACTCCCAGGCCTTGGTCGCGGTGCCGGTGGCCGAAGAGGTGATCATCGCCTGGATGCCGCCGGTGGCGAACATCTGCGGCACCTCGGGCACCTGAACGACCGTCGGGCTCGCGCCGAGCAGCTCGGCGAGCCGTGCCGTCAGCGGGCTGTAGGTGCGCATCTTCAGCCCCTTGAAGTCGGCGGCCGACTTGACCGGATCCTTGGTGTAAATGCCCTGGCCCGGCCAGGCGACCGAGTAGAGGAGCTTCATCCCGCGCGCCGCGAGGTGCTTCTCGAGGATCGGCTTCTGTACCTGGTAGAACTTCCAGGCGCTGTCGTAGCCGGGAGCGACGAAGGGCACGTTGTCCGCGGCGAAGATCGGGTCCTCGTTGCCGAACTGGCCGAGCAGGAACTCGGCGATCGGCACCTGGCCGCTCGACACCGCGCGCAGGATGTCCGGATGCTTGATCAGCGAGCCGTTGGAATGCACGACGATGTCCAGCTTGCCGCCGGTCGCCTTCTTCACGTCCTCGGTGAAGGCGACGACGTTGCGCGTATGGAACTCGCCGTCCGAGTAGGGCGTCGGCATGTCCCACTTCTGGGCCTGCGCGGTCGCCACGAAACCTGCGGCGAGAGCCGCGAAAACAATTCTCTGCATGGTTATCCTCCTCTTGGCTGCGGGAATCTTAGCTCAGTTCGGAAAGCACGCGCTTTGCCAAGGCGAGGCTCGCGGTCAGCCCCGGCGACTCGATGCCGAAGAGATGCACCAGGCCGGCGATGCCGTGGCGGCGCGGACCCTGGATCTCGAAGTCGCTCGCCGGCTCGCCTGGCCCCGAGGTCTTCGGCCGGATGCCGGCGTAGCCGGGCGCGAGCGAGTCGTCGGGGAGCCCCGGCCAGTAGCGGCGGATCGCGGCGTAGAAGCGCGCCGCGCGCTTGGGGTCCACATCGTACGAGATGCGCTCCACCCACTCGACATCGGGGCCGAAGCGCGCCTGCCCGGCGAGGTCGAGCGTCACGTGCACGCCGAGCCCGCCCGGCTCGGGCACCGGATAGACGAGACGCTGGAAAGGGCTCTTGCGGTTGAGCGAATAGTAGTTGCCCTTCGCATAGAGCTCGCGCGGCGCGAGCCCGGCCGGATAGCCCTCGATGCTCTTTGCCACCGAAGGGGCGCGCAGCCCGGCGCTGTTAATCAGCGTGCGGGCGATGATTGGCTCGCTTGCTTCGGTTCTTATCTCGATCCCTTCGGGCCTCACGCTTCCGCCGAGAATCGGACTCTTCAGAGCCAGCATCGCGCCGTGCGCCTCCGCGTCGCCGAGGTACGCGAGCATCAGCGCATGGCTGTCGATGATGCCCGTGGAAGGCGAATGGAGCGCCGCGAAGCAATGCAGCTCCGGCTCCATGGCAATCGCCTGTTCCCGCGGAATCCGCACCACGTCGCTCGCGCCGTTCTCGTGTGCTTTCTTCAGAATGCCGAGAAGCTCGGCGAGCTGCGCCTCGTCGGTCGCGACGATCAGCTTGCCGCAGCGTCGATGCGGCACGCCGTGCGTGGCGCAGTAGTCGTAGAGCAGGTGGCGGCCTTCGACGCAGGCGGTCGCCTTGAGCGAGCCTTTCGGATAGTAGATGCCGGCGTGGATCACTTCGGAGTTGCGCGAGCTGGTGTGCGTGCCGATCGCCTCCTCCGCGTCGAGGATCACCACCTCGCGCCCGGCGAGGGCGAGCTCTCGCGCCACCGCGAGGCCGACCACCCCGGCGCCGATCACCACCGCGTCAAGCTTTTCCACGCCGCACCGTGCTTTCGCAAATGACCACGCCCAGCGTGGCGAGCGCCGCGACGCTCGCCATCGGCCGCGCCGTGCCGTCGAACGCGGCGCCGAGGAGCGTGCTCACCGCCGCGCCACAGGCGAAGCCGATCGCTCCCATCAGCGAAGAGGCCGCGCCGGCGGCGTGCGGGAAGGGCGAGAGCGCAGCGGCGCTCGCGTTCGGAATGACCAGCGCGGTGCCGAAGAGCATCACGGCGAAGGGCGCGACGATGCCAAGCCAGTGCTCGACGCCTGCCCAGGCGAGCGCAGCGGCGGCGGCGCCGCCGGCCAGCGCGATGCGCCCGCCGGCGCGCAGCAGCCGGGCGATGCCCAGGCGCAGCACGAGACGGCTCGAGATCCAGGCGCCGGCGATCTGGCCGAGCATCACGCCGGCGAACATCCAGCCATACTGGCTCATCGAGGCGCCGGATGCGGCGAGGGCGAAGGCCGAGTTGCTCACCCAGCAGATGATCGCCATCTGGCAGCCGACAACGAGCAGGAACGGCGCGACGAAGCGCCGGTCGCGCAAAATCTCGCGCAAGCGGCGCGCGATCTCGGCGAGCGGCGCCGCACGGCGCGCCGCCGCGGTTTCGGGCAGCCCCGCGGCAACGGCGACGACGAGCAGGCCGGCGACCGAAGCATAGGCCCAGAAGATCGCCGTCCAGCCGGCGCGCGAGGCGAGCGCGGCGCCGGCGAGCGGCGCGGCGATCGGCACGAGGCTGAAGACGAGCATCATGCGCGAGAGCAGGCGCGCCGCCTGCTCGTGGGCATGCAGGTCGCGCACGATCGAGCGGCCGATCACCACGCCCCCAGCCATGCCGGCGCCCTGGAGGAGGCGCGCCGTGGCGACGGCAGGCAGCGAGCCGGCGAGCGCGGCCGCAGCGGTCGCGGCGAGCATGAGGACGAGCGCGGCGAGCAGCACCGGCTTTCGTCCGTAACGGTCGGAGAGCGGCCCCCAGAGCAGCTGCCCCGCGGCGAGGCCGAGGAAGTAGGTTGTCACTGTTGCCTGCGCTGCGCTCACCGGCGCGGCGAACGACGCCGCGAGGCCCGGCAGCGCCGGCGCATAAAGGTCGGTGCCGAGCGCGGAGAGCGAGATCAGCACGCCGAGGAGGAGCGTGAGCGGCAGCGAAGTTTCGTTCTTGTTCAAGCTAGCATTCGATTCTAATGAACCGCGATCGCGCCACCCTCGCCAACTGGCGAACCGCCCCCGGGAACCGCTGGGCGTTCCACCATGTGCGCGAGCTGATTCCCACCGCCGATATTCCTAACGATCCGCGCCGCATCCGCGATTTTCCGGCCGCGCCACGTGAACTGGACCTCGGTAACTTCCTCCAGCAGACGGACAGCGACGGGATGGCCGTCGTGCACCGCGGCCGGCTCGTCTTCGAGCACTACGCGAACGGCATGAGCGAGGAGACGCCGCACATCCTCATGTCGGTCACGAAATCGCTGCTCGGCCTGCTCTTCGGCAGCCTCGGGCTGGACCCCGGAACGCCGGTCACGCAGATTCTTCCCGAGCTGAAAGGCACCGCGTATGCCGGCGCGACGCCGCGCCATCTGCTCGACATGCGGGCCGGCATCGCTTTCGAGGAGGACTACCTTGCGACCTCCGGCCCGATCGTCGAGTACCGCAAAGCGACCGGCTGGAACCCGCTCGCGCCGGGCGAGGCACCCTCGGACCTGCATTCGTTCTACTCGCTGCTGACCCGCGCGGATGGCCGGCACGGCGGCCGCTTCCACTATGTGTCGCCCAACAGCGATCTCCTCGGCTGGCTGATCGAGCGCGCCAGCGGCGAGCGCTACGCCGATCTCATGAGCGCGCGGCTGTGGAAGAAGATCGGCGCCCAGCGCAGCGCCTACATCACGGTGGATCGCCTGGGCGCGCCGCGCACCGCGGGCGGGATGTGCGTCACGCTGCGCGACCTTGCCCGCGTCGGGCAATGGACGATCGAGAACCCGAGCCCGTGGCTCGACGACATCGAGAAGAACGGCGACCGGGCCGCCTGGGATGCCGGCAGCTTCGTGTCCTATTTCCCGGGCCTGCCGATCCACTACCGCAGTCAATGGTATGTGCTGCACGGCGCGACGCCGCTGGTCTTTGCGCTCGGCATCCACGGTCAGAACCTGTTCGTCGACCGCGCGAGGGAACTGGTCGTCGCCAAGCTGTCCTCGCAGGCGCTGCCGCTCGACGCCGGGCGAATCGCGATCACGATTCAGCAGGTAGTCCGGCTGCGCGACGCGCTCGCATGAATCGCTGGCAATTCTGGATCGACCGCGGCGGCACGTTCACCGACGTCGTGGCGCGCCGCCCTGACGGCTCGCTCGTCACGCGCAAGCTGCTCTCCGACAACCCGGAGCGCTACCGCGACGCGGCGATCGCCGGCATCAGGCAGCTTCTGAACCTCCATGACCGTGAGCCGATTCCGGCGGAGCGCATCGAAGCGGTGAAGATGGGCACCACGGTGGCGACCAACGCGCTGCTCGAGCGCAAGGGCGATCCGACGGTGCTGTTCATCACCCGCGGCTTCCGCGACGCGCTGCGCATCGCCTACCAGAACCGGCCACGCCTGTTCGACCGGCACATCGTGCTCCCGGAGATGCTCTACGCGAAGGTGGTCGAGGTCGACGAGCGCGTCGGCGCGCACGGCGAATTGGTTCTCGATCTGGATATCGAAAAGACGCGGCTGGAGCTGGCGCGAGCGTTCAACGAAGGCTACCGCTCGATCGCCATCGTCTTCGTGCACGGCTATCGCTTCCCCGAGCACGAGCGCCGCGTCGCCGAGGCGGCCCGCGCGGCGGGATTCACGCAGGTCTCGGTCTCGCACCAGGTTAGCCCGCTCATGAAGCTGGTCGGCCGGGGGGACACCACGGTCGTGGACG
>DASQYN010000484.1:0-15604 GCA_035639215.1 Burkholderiales bacterium | reverse complement strand
CGCGCTGCACCCGCATGGGACCGCTTGGCGCCGGCCTCGCCGCGAAGATGATCAATCAGCTGATCGTCGGCGTGGGACATGCCATGCTCGCCGAAGGCGTCGCGCTCTGCGCGAAGGCCGGCATCGACGCCGCGCGCATCCCCGAATGCCTGGCGGGCGGCTACGCCGACAGCAACGTCATGAAGGCCTACTGGCCGCGCATGGTGGAGCGCGACTTCGCGCCGCGCGGCTTTCTGCGCCAGCTCCTGAAGGATCTCGAGATGGTGAACGACTGGGCGGGCCACATGAAGGCGCCCGCGCCGATGCTCATGCAGGCGCTGTCGCTCTACCGCCTCGCCGCGAGCCGCGGGTACAGCGAGCTCGACAGCTCCGCCGTGGTCAAGATCTACGACTAGGGTTTGAGCTTGGGGACGTCGAGCCAGCGCTTCTGCTTCCAGCTCTTCAGGCCGAGTTCGGCGAGCTGCACGCCCTTCGCCCCTTCGAGCAGGTTCCAGCGGAAGCGGCCCTCGCCGGCGACGTGCCGGAGGAAGAGCTCCCATTCGGCCTTGAAGGCGTTGTCGTAGTTCTCGTCGGCAACCTCTTCCCAGCCGGCGAAGAAGCCGATCGGCTGCGCGATGTCGGGGTTCCACACCGGCTTGGGCGTCTTGTCGTAGCTCTGAAATAGGCACTTTCGCAATCCGGCGACGGCGCTGCCCTGCGTGCCGTCGACCTGCAGCGTGAGGAGATCGTCGCGGCGCACCCGCACGGTCCAGGAGGAATTGAAGTGCGCGATCACGCCGCCCGCGAGCTCGAAGGTGGCATAGGCCGCGTCGTCCGCGGTGGCGCGGTACTTGCGGCCGTTCTCGTCCCAGCGCCACGGAATGTGCGTCGCGCCGCGGCAGGAGACCGCCTTCACCTCGCCAAACAGGTTGTCGAGCACGTAACGCCAGTGACACAGCATGTCGAGGATGATTCCGCCCCCCTCCTGCTGGCGATAGTTCCAGGAGGGCCGCTGCGCCGGCACACGGTCGCCTTCAAAGACCCAGTAGCCGAACTCGCCCCGCACCGAGAGGATGCGGCCGAAGAAGCCCTGATCGCGCAGCTTCGCCAGCTTCAGCAGCCCGGGCAGCCAGAGCTTGTCCTGCACCACGCCGTGCTTGACGCGCGCCTTCTTCGCCGCGGCATATAGGCTCTTCGCTTCGGCGAGCGTCGTGGCGACCGGCTTCTCGCAGTAGACGTGCTTGCGCGCGGCGATGGCGCGCTTGAGGAGCGTCGGGCGAAGCTGCGTGGAAGCGGCGTCGAAGAAGACCTCGTCTTCGCCGTTCAGCGCCGCGTCCAGGTCGGTGGTCCAACGCTGCACGCCGTGCTCGCGCGCGAGCGACTCCACTTTGGCGGCATTGCGCCCGACGAGCAGCGGATCAGGCATGAGGCGCGTGCCGTCGGCGAGCGCCACGCCGCCCTCGCGGCGGATCGCGAGGATCGAGCGCACCAGGTGCTGGTTCGTGCCCATGCGCCCGGTGACCCCGTGCATGATGATGCCGATGCGCCTGACCTTGCCTGCCGCTGCCTCGCTCATGGCGTCTTCATCTCCTTCATGAAATCCCAGTCGGGCAGCGCGCTCGTCGCGAAGCCCGGGCAGCCGAGGCTGCCGATCGCCAGCTCGCCGCCCAGGATGCGCAGGCGCACGGCGCCGTGGCTGCGCTCGTAGAGATCCGGATGCGCCTCGAGAAAGGCGGTCTGCTCGCCTTCGGGGAGCCCGGCCATGCCGTTCACGTAGTGGTGGCCGTTGCGCTCCACGTGCTGCAGGCCGAGCACCGAGGCGAGCGCGAGGTCCTGCTGCACGGCGAGGCCGGCCTGGGTGGTGAGGTCCTCGCCGGAGATGAAATAGCGCTCCTGCCCTTCCTCGCGGTTCCATTCGCGGCAGCGCACGGCGTTGAGGATCGATTTGTACAACCCCTTGCAGGCCTTCGACGACACGCCGGCATAGCCGAGGCTGCGCGCGCGGGCGAACGAATTGAGCGCGTCGTCGGACTCGTCGATCAGCACCGGCTTCTCCCGGGCGAGCGCGCTCACGTCGGCGTCCATGGCGTTCTGCCGCTTGATGGGCTGCTCGATGAAGGCGATGCTCGACACGAGGCGCGCGAGGCGCGGCTCGGCCTTCACGGTGTGCCAGAACTCGAGCACCGCGGCGACGTGCTCGTACTGCTCGTTGCCGTCGAGCGTCGCGGCGTAGGGCTCGGCGAGGCGATCGAGCACGGCGGCGATGGCACGCAGGCGCTTCACGTCCAGCCGCATATCGCCGGCGAGCTTGAGCTTGAACCAGCGGTTGCCGTAGCGCCCGATCACTTCCTCGAGGCTCTCCGGAAGTCCGTCGTCGACGCGCGGCTTCGCCTCGTCATGGCCGATGGGATCGGCGAGGCCGACGGTGTGGCGCACGGCGATGCGGCTGCGCGGCGCGAGCGCCTGCAGGAAGTCGCGAGGCACGTCGATCCCCGGCAGGTTGCCCCGCACCGCCTCGTAGAACGACACGCCGAGCGAGCTGCACAGCGCATCGAGCAGCGCGCGATCGATGAGCGCCGGACCGAAGCAGGCGGTGAGGCGGTTGAGGCCGCGGCGCGCGCCGGCGGTGATCTGCTCCCTGTAGTGGGCCATGAAGTGGCCATAGCCGGTGTTCGCCCCGCCGGCGAGATAGGCGTCGCGGGCGAGCGAGAGCGAAGTGCGCAGCTGGTCGAAGTTCTGCTCGTTGGAAAGCGCCGGGCTCTTGTCGAACCACTTGGGCGCGAGCAGCTCCGCCGCCGCGCCCTCGCCCTCGGCGCCGTTCTCGAGGCGGATGCGCGCGCGCACGAAAGCCTGGGGCGCCTCGCGCAACGTCACCACGCCGAAGCGAAACGGCATGCGCAGCCGCACCGGGCGCTCGAAAAGGTCGATCGCGAGGACCGAGAAGCGCATCCCCGCCTCACTCCATTCCGAGCAGGCGGTACACGCGCCGCGTGTAGTCGCCGAACTTCTGGTGCGTCTTCACGTCGAGCGTGCGGGGGTGAGGCAGCTCGACCTCGAAGTTGTCCGCCATGCGCGCCGGCCCCGCGGTGAGCACTACCACCCGGGTGCCCAGAAACACGGCTTCGGAAATGCCGTGGGTGACGAAAACGATGGTCTTTCCCGCCTCCTTCCAGATGCGCAGCAGCTCGAGGTTCATCTTCTCGCGGGTGAGCGCATCGAGGGCGCCGAACGGCTCGTCCATCAGCACGAGCTTCGGGTCGTGCACGAGCGCGCGGGCGATCGCCGCGCGCTGCTGCATGCCGCCCGAAAGCTCGTAGGGATACTTTTCCTCGTAGCCGGAGAGGCCGACGAGCTCGAGCAGGTGCCGCGCCCGTTCCGCGGATTCGGCCTTGTTCAGGCCGAGGATCTCGGCGGGCAGCAGCACGTTCTCCAGGACGCGGCGCCATTTGAGTAGCAGCGGCGCCTGGAACACCATGCCGACGTCGCGCGACGGGTCGAAAGGATGCGTCGCCGACCCGATGCGCACCTCGCCGCCGTCGTGCGGATGCAGGCCGGCGAGGATCTTGAGCAGGGTCGACTTGCCGCAGCCCGAAGGGCCGACCAGCGCGACCAGCTCGCCGGCGCTGACATCGAAGGTGGCGTCGGAGATGGCGAGGTGCTCGCCATAGGTCTTCTGGACGCCTGCCAGATGGATAAAAGCTTCAGGCAACTCGCGCGTCCTTCGGCACGAGCAGTCGCTCCAGCGCGAGCACGATGCCGTAGAGCACCATGCCGATGACGGTAATGAGCAGCACCGCCATGAACATCGCCGGCGTGTCGAGCGTCACCTGCACCTGCAGCATCAGGTAGCCGAGCCCCTTGTCGGAGCCGAGGAACTCGCCGACGATCGCGCCGGCGACGGCGAGGATCGCGCCGACCTTCATGCCCGAGAAGATGTAGGGCAGCGCGCCGGGAAGCTGGATCTTGGTGAAGAGCTGCCAGCGCGATCCGCGGAGCGAGCGTACGAGGTCGAGCAGCTCCGGCTCGATCTCGCGCAGGCCGCGCGCCGTGGTGAGCAGGATCGGGAACACCGCGATCGAGAAGGCCATGATCGAGTTGGGCAGCACGCCGTACCTGAACCAGACGATGATCAGCGGCCCCAGCGCCACCTTCGGCACCATGTTGAGCGACACGAGCAGCGGCATGAAGAACGCTTCGAGCGGCTTCGACCAGGTAAAGACGAGCGCGAGCGCCACGCCGATCACCAACGCGAGGAAGTAGCCGGCGAAGATCTCCGTGCCGGTGACGGCGATGTTGGTCCACCAGGCGTAGTTCGGCTGCAATAGCGCGTTCAGCGTCGGGACCGGCCCGGGCATGACGAACTTCGGCACGTCGCCGAGGCGCACGAACAGGTACCAGGCGACGACCAGCGCCAGGTGGGCGAGGATCGCGAGCCCGATGCGGCCGGCCTTGCTGTTCATCCGAGCCACCTCTCGAGGTTGGCCTTCACGAAGGCGTCGTCGCAGAGGTCGGCATGCTCGCGGTAGACGCGATCGATTTCGTCCGCCTGTCCGGGCGAGAGCGCCTCGCGCGGGTCGAGGCACCAGATGCCCTCGAGCAGCCCCTGGCGCCGCAGCACCTCGTGGCAGCCGGGGATGCAGCCGGCGAAGTCGTGGGCGACGTCGAAGAAGGCGCTGTTGCAGTCGGTGATGCGCGAATCGAGGGCCAGCAGGTTTTCATCGACCGGCCCCGATCGGACTCGATTCATTAACTGAACTGCAGTGTGTGTCCACACGCTCCAATGCCCGAGCAGACCGCCGCGGATGCGCACGCGCACGGTTTCCTTGCCGCGCCGTATATCGAACGGCGCGGCGAGATCGAGCACGATATGGTCGTCGTTGCCCGTATAGAGAGCGATGCGCTCCTCGGCGCGCGCGGCGACGACGCCCTTCAGCACGTCGAGCGTCGCATAGCGGTTGAAGGGCGCGATCTTGATCGCCACGACGTTCTCGATGGCGGCGAAGCGCCGCCAGAAGTCCATCGGCAGGCGGATGCCGCCGACCGCGGTCTGCAGGTAGAAGCCGACCAGCGGGATCTCCTTCGCCACGGCCGCGCAGTGCTCGACCAGCTCGTCGAGCGAGCCGCCACGCATCGCGCCGAGCGAAAGCAGGCCGGCGTGATAGCCGAGCGAAACCGCCGTCCTCGCTTCCGCGCGGGCCTGCGCAGTCTTGCCGGCGAGCCCGGCGATCATGAGCACCGGACGCCGCGCTCGCGCCGCTTCTTCCATAGCGATTCGCAGAACGGGCTCGTAGAGGCCCGCCTCGCGGATCGCGAACTGCGTCGCGTGCACGCCGACGGCAAGTCCGCCGCTGCCCGCCTCGAGGTAGTAGCGCGAGAGCGCGCGCTGGCGCCGCGCGTCCAGGCGGCGTCGCGCGTCGAGCGCGAGCGGATGCGCGGGGACGACGGTGCCCTCGCGCAGCAGCCTTGCGATTTCCGGTGGCAGGGACGTCATGCTGTCGAGACCCGCTGTTTGGTCGATGGTATACCATCGCCCTGTTCGTCCAGAGGAGGCCTCATGCGCAGACTGATCATCGCCGCCGTCGCGGCGGCCGCCGCTTCGCCGGCCCTCGCCGAGCAGAAGCTCGACTTCATCCTGAACTGGGTGCCGGGCGGCGATCACGCGCCCTACTACTACGCCAAGAAGCTCGGCTGGTATCAGAAGGAAGGCATCGACCTCAGCCTCGAGCCGGGCAAAGGCTCGGCGCTCTCGACGCAGCGCGTCGGCGCGGGGGCCAATCCGATCGGCCTCGCCGACATGGCGGGCGTGCTCGTCGCGAAGGGCAAGGGCGCGGACGCCGTGGCGGTGTTCAACGTGTATGCAAACTCGCCGCAGGGCATGTACTGGCTGAAGAGCTCGGGCATCAAGGGCATCAAGGACTTCCCGGGCAAGAAGATCGGCAACCCGGCGGGCGACGCGGCGCGCGTCATGTGGCCGGCGCTCGCCAAGGCGAACGGCGTCGATCCGAAGTCGGTGACCTGGGTGAACATCGACCCGAACGCCAAGCTCGCTGCGCTGAAGGCGCACACCATCGACGTCACGACCTCGTTCTACAACCTCCACCACGTGTTCAAGCGCGAGCTCGGCTCGGACATGGGTTTCCTCGCCTGGCGCAACGCCGGCCTCAACACCTACGGCAACTCGGTGATCGTGAACGCCGAGTTCCTGAAGAAGAACAAGCCGCTCATCGCGAAGTTCACCAAGGTGACGCAGCACGCCTTCGCCGAATGCGTGAAGCAGCCGAAGCCCTGCGTGCAGGCGCTGATCGACGCCAACGGCGCGCTGAGCTTCGACAACGAGCTCGTCAACTGGCAGCTGGTCGAGGTGCTGATGAGCGACAAGATCTCCCAGACCGTGGCGCTCGGCTGGCACGACGACCAGCGCATGCAGAACGACTACAACCTGGTTCGCGAGTACGTCGGCATCGAGAAACCGTTCGACGTGAAGACCGTCTACACGAACGAGTTTCTCGACAAGTCGATCAAGATGAAGGCGGTCCGGGACGACTGAAGCGCCGTTTCAGGCATTCGGCGAACTGCGCGGTTCGCTCGGTCGCCCGCTTTTCGAACAGGCGGTCGACGATGGGCTTGAGCGGTCCTTCGCCCTTCACCTCGAAGCGGCTCTGCAGCTCGGTGCCCGAAGGCGTCGGCGCCAGCTCGACGTAGATCGCCATCGTCAGGTGCTCGGCGGTGGCGAGGGCATGAAGCCGCCGCGGCGGCTCCTCGGACTCGATGCGCGCGTGCAGCTCGACGGTCAGCGGCACGACGCCAATCTTCTCCTTCACGGTGAGCTCGGCGGTGCGCTCGTCCACGACCTCGATGCGCTCGACGCCCGGGATGCACGTGCACAGCGCGAGGAAGTCGCGCAGGAACTGCCACAGCTCGGCGGGCGGGGCGTCGACGCTGAACCGCGCCTCGCGCGCCGGCATCAGTCCCACCACTTCGCGAGCCGGTAGTCCTCGGCGATCACGCCGGCGGCGTTGTGCCCGGCGCCCGCGTGCACCCCGCCGCCGGGATGGCAGTAGCCGCCGCACATATACAGGCCCTCGATCGGCGAGCGATAGCTCGACCAGCCGGCGAAGGGCCGGAAGTAGCCCATCTGGTCCGGCGTCATGTCGCCCACGACATCGACGCCGTTCACCATGTTGTCGTTGTGGCGCACGGTGTCGGTGGGATCCTGGATCGTCATGGCGAGAATCTTGTCCTTCGTCATGTTCGGCGCATAGGAGCGCCACAGGGCGAGACAGTGTTCGGCGTATTCTTCGCGCGCCTTCTGCCATCCCGCCGGCCCTTCCGGCGCCACCGCGTAGGGCGCGTACTGCCAGATCAGCACCGTGTGCTTTCCCGCCGGCGCCTGCGAAGGATCGAAGAGCGTCGGCAGCGTGATCTGCAGCATCTCCCGGCGCGGCGGCTTGCCGGCGGCGATCTCCTGGTAAGCCTGCACCTGGTCCGCGACCGTGGCGCAGAACATCTCCTGGCTGAAGGCCCGGTTCACGTGCGGGTTGTGCGCAGCGGCCTTGTATTGAGGCGGCTCGCTCACCGCGAGATGCAGGCAGAAGAGCGAGCGCCCGCGGGAGTGGTAGTTCTTCACCCGCCTCGCGAAGGCGGCCGGCACATGCTCTTCGCCCACCAAATCGAGGAAGGCCTTCTTCGGCTCGACGTTCGTGATCACCGCCTTCGCGGCATCGACGCGCGTGCCGTCGGCCAGCTCGACGCCGACGGCGCGGTTACCCTTCAGCACGATCCTTTTGACGGGCATCGCGGTCTTCACCACGCCCGCGCTGCCCTCGACGACGCGGCGCAGGCCCTCGGCGAGCTGCTGCGAGCCGCCGACGCAGATCGGCGCCTCGGCTTTCAGGATGCGGAAGAGGCAGATCCAGCCCTGGCCGAACGCGTCGGGCGGAAAGCCGAGCACCGTCATGCGGGCGAGGAAGTGCACCTTGACGTGCTCGCTTTCGAAAAGCTCGTCGAGGAGCTGCACCGGCGTGCTCGCCTGCCATTGCAGAAGCTGCCGGCCCTCCGCGGACTGCTCGAGCTGCACGCTCTGCAGCGAAGGCGGCAGCGGCGGCGAGTACATCAGCGGCAGGTACGTGGTATCGATGAACTCGCCATAGTCCTCCACGAGCTGCGTGAAGGTGCTTGCGTCGCGCGCCGAGAACTTGCTGATCTCGGCCGCCATCTGCCGGCTGTCGCGATACATCACCACACAGCGCTGGTCGGGGAAGATCGTGCCCCGAAGCTGGTCCGGATACACGTACTTCACGCCATGGCGCTCGAGCTCGAGGTCCCGGTAGACCGGGCTGAGGGGAATGTGCGTGTGCACCATCGAGCAGAGGTTGTGCTTGAAGCCCGGCAGCGTCGCTTCCGCCGTGTGGCAGCTGCCGCCGACGCGGTCGTTGCGCTCGAGAACAAGCACGCTCGCGCCCGCGCGGGCGAGATAGGCTGCGCAGGCAAGCCCGTTGTGGCCGGCGCCGATGACGATGAAGTCGTAGGACAAGGCGCTCTCCTGAGCCCGCTAGCCTAACTCCGGGCCGGCAATGGCGAACAGGCGCGCCGGATCGCCGAACAGCTCGTCGCGCTCCAGGGCCATGCGCGTATACGGCCGCTCCCGCTCGAAGCCGTGCGCTTCCAGCCATCTCGCGAATTGCGCATGGCGCTCGAGCGCGTCGACGATCACCGGCGCCTTGACGCGGCGCAGCGCGTGCGCGGCCAGCTCGGCGGCGCTCGCCTCGTCGCGGGCGACGATGGGGCCAAGCTGCGTCGCGACTCGACCTTCCCGTCCCAGCAGGAAGCCGCGCAGGCGTCGCTCACGGTCGAGAACACACGCAAACCCGCGTGAGCGGCCGCGCAGGCGCTCGAGCAGCGCCGAGCGGTCGCAGCCGAACGCCTCGCCATCCAGAGCGAGGATCTGCGGCCAGTCGCTCTCTTGCAGTCCCCGGACGTCATTTCTTCCTGAAACAGTTGAGTCGGCGCGTCGCCGCCACCGCTGGATCGGCCAGCCATCGCGGAAACCGAGCGGCTGGTACACCTCCCTGCCCGCAGGCGTCGCATCGAGCACCGGCACCATGCCGGCGTCGCGCAGGCGCGCGATGCAGTGCTCGAGGAGCCGCGTGGCAATGCCGCGCCGGCGAAACGCGGCGGTGACGAGCACCATGCTGATCCATCCGAACCCGCTCGGGTAGGGCAGCGTGGCGGCCGTGGCCGCGAGCCCGCCGTCGGCCGCCTGTATGGCAATGGCGCTGCCGAGCTCGAGGAAAACGCTCCAGTCGGCGGCGTTCTGGTTCCAGCCCGCTTCGGCGACGAGCGCGCAGGCGCGCTCGACGTCGCCGGCCGTGAGCGGTCGCTCGAGAAGGTCCTCAGTACTTGCCATCCCGCGTTTCGAAGTGCGTGGGCTTGCCAAGGCTCGGCTGGCCGCGCGACACCCAGTCGGCCTGCCACTCGAGCATCTTGGCGAGCGGCACGCGCGGCGCGCCGAAAAGGCGCTGCGCCTCGGTCGTGTCGACGAGCCACGCGCTCGGCGCCTCGCTTCCCGTGATCGTCACTTTCTTTTGCAGCAGGCGGCCGAATTCCAGGGCGAGCGCGCGCACGCTGACGACGTCGGGGCCGCTCACGTTGATCGGCGAAGTGGGCGTGGTGCAATGCGCGAGCAGCCGCAGCGCCTGCTCGTTCGCCTCTCCCTGCCAGAGCACGTTCACATGGCCCATCGTCACGTCCACCGGCTGCCCGGCGAGCACCTTGGTCGCCACGTCGTGCAGCACGCCGTAGCGCATGTCGATCGCGTACTCCAGGCGCATCAGCCGCCCGGCAGTGCCATGCCGATGCGAGCCGTAGAGGAACGCCTGCTCCCGGCCGACGCACGAATTGGCGTAGTCGCCGGGAGGCGGCGCGGTCGGCGTCTTCTCCGTGGCGCCCTTCGTTTCCACCCCGGCGTAGGGGTAAACGCAAGCGGTGGAGAAGGCGACGATGCGCGAATCGCGAAAAGCCTCGGCGACCATGAATGGGACATGCACGTTCATCGCCCAGGTGAGCGAGCTGTTTCCGGCGGCGCCGAACTTGTGCCCGGCCATGAAGACGACCTGCTTCGCGCGCGGCAACCGCTCGAGCGCCGCCCGGTCGAGCAGATCGCAGGCGAGGCATTCGATGCCCCAAGCCTCGAGCTTTTCCCGCAAGCCCTTCTCCGAGAAGCGAGCCACGCCGATCACCCGCTTTCCCGCGCGCTTCGCCAGGCGCGCGAGCGTCGGGCCCATCTTCCCGCCGACGCCGAGCACCATGATCTCGTCGATGCCGGCAAGCTCTCGCTCGAGCGCCGGCGCCGGCCGCGTCATGAAGTCCTCGAGCTCCTCTACGTTCGCAAATCGCCGCGGCAGCGTGTCCATCGGCCGATTCTATAATCGGCCGCGATGCCGGAAATCGTCACCACGGTGGTCGGCTCCTACCCGATGCCCGACTGGCTGCTGCGCGCGCCCTCGGAGCAGGCGCTCGTCGATGCGACGCGCGTGGTGCTCGCGACCCAGGAGCAGGCCGGCATCGATCTGGTGTGCGACGGCGAGCTGTATCGCTTCGACGTCAACCATCCCGAGACCAACGGCATGATCGAGTATTTCGTGCGGCCGATGGCGGGTGTGCGCGCCGAGATCGGCTTTGCCGAGTGGCTCGACTATTCCAGGGCGAGCGGGATGCGCTTTCGCACCCGGCCGCCCGGCGTCGTGGAAGGGCCGATCGGCGCCGGCACGCTGAACCTGAAGCTGCCCTGCGCGCGCGCCAAGGCGCTCGCGACCCGGCCGCTCAAGTTCACCGTCACCGGGCCGCACATGCTGGCGAAGACGTTGCACGATCGCCACTACCGCGATCCGGAAAAGCTCGCCCACGCCCTCGCCGAGGTGCTCGCCGAGCAGGTGAAGTACCTCGACGCCGACGTCGTGCAGCTCGACGAAGCGAACCTGCCCGGGCATCCGGACGAATGGCAATGGGCCGCCGCGGCGATCAATCGGGTCTTGAAAAGCGTGCCGCGGACGGCCAAGAGCGCGGTGCACCTTTGCTTCGGCAACTACGGGGGCCAGTCCATCCAGAAAGGGACCTGGGCGAAGCTTCTGGACTACCTTAACGCTCTCAAGGCGGACCACGTGGTGATGGAGACGGCGCACCGCCCACCGGAGGAGCTCGCCGTATTCCGCGACCTACGCCCCGCGATCGGCTTCGGCCTCGGCGTGATCGACATCAAGCGCACCGAGATCGAGTCGCCGGAGGAGATCGCCCGGGCGATCGAGCACGCCGGGAAAGTGCTCGGCAAGGGACGCGTGAAGTACATCCACCCGGACTGCGGCTTCTGGATGCTGCCCCGCAATGTGGCCGACGGCAAGATCCGCGCGCTCGCCGCCGGGAGGGACTTGTTCGAAGGGCGCCGGCGGCGCTAGGCTTCTCCGCAAGGAGGAGCCATGAAACAAATCGCCATCGCCGCGCTCTGCGCGGCTGCCGTCGCTTTGCCGGCATTCGCCGACGAGCTGCCCGGCAACGCCAGCTTCACCACGCTGATCGTCACGCCGCTGGCCATCGAGGGATTGACCGGCGATTCAGCCGGCAATCTGTACACGACCGGGAGAGCCTCGCCCGTTGACAGGCCGACCTGCCCGGTGTGGCGCATCGACGCTTCGAGTCCCGCTCCGACGGAAGTGGGCGCTATCCCCAACGCAGCGCCCGGCTGCAACCCGTCCGGCATCACTTTCGACGCCTACGGCAATCTTTATGTCGCCGATGCCAACTCGGGCGGCGTCGTGTGGCAGCTGACGCGCAATGCCGACGGGACGTTCAATAGTCCCGCGACCGCCTTTGCGAGCGGCGTACCGGGCACCAACGGAATCGCGTTCGATCGAGACGGCAACCTCTGGACCGGCGACGGGACGACGAGCCAGGGCCGCGTGTGGCGCATTGCGTCGACTGGCGGTATCTGCGAGCCTTCCTTCGCCGGATGCGACGAAGTGTTCCGCATCCAGCCGATGGCCAACAGCAAGGGCGTCGGCCGCGAGGCGAGGACGCTGCAGCCGCCGCCCACCGCGGCGAATGCGCAGAACCTCGTCGCCAACGGCGTCGCCTTCGACGAGGCCGGCAACCTGTACGTCGCCGATACCGCGCGCGGGGCGATCTGGAAAGTGCGCTTCGATGGGCATGGCGCCCTGCGCAGCCGCACCGGTTGCGACAGCACGTTCACGGCGAACACCCTATGCCTGGAGAACATCCTCGTCGCCCATCCGCTGCTCGAGGGCTCCGACGGCATCGCGCTGGACCGGGCGGGCAACATCTGGGCGGACGCTAACGAGCGCAACGCGATCATCGTCGTAGAGCGTGACGGCCGCGTCACCGAGGTGTTCCGCAACCCGGTGAACAGCGCTGGCCTGAGGAACTCCGCCGACCCGGCGCTCGGCAACCACCACATCCTCGAGCTGCCGACCAGTCCGTTGCTGGTCGGCAAGCGCTTCTGCACCGCCAACTCCGACGGCAACCGGCGTGACAACTCGCCGAACAGCGCGGGCGAAGTGAATAGCGGCGGGCCGGTGGGCGCGCGCGGCAAGATCTCCTGTATGGACCAGGCGCTGAAGATTCCGGGGATGCCGCTCCCCGTGCGCTAAGAATCCCAGGTCTGCTGCCAGTCGCGGCCGAGGAAATCGCTGACCGACCCGTCGGCCTGGAAGAACTTGTTCGGCGCCTGGAAGATGGCGAGGAAGAGGCCGCCTTTCGGGCCGGCCCAGGCGTGGTGGCGGCTGCCCGCGGGGCGCCAGACGAACTGCCCGGCGCGGCATTCGCCCTCGGGGCACATCAGGCTGCCTTCGAGCACGTAGGTCTGCTCGATCTTCACGTGCTCGTGGTCGGGCAGCCTCGCGCCCGGCGCCATGCGCATCAGCGCAGTCAGGAGGCCGGTTTCCTTCTCGACGAGCAGCGTCTTCTGCTCGACGCCGGGATAGCGCGTCTTTTCCCAAGGGAGGCTCGCCACGTCGATGAATCTCGAAGCCAGTTCTGACCGGTTCATGGTTTCAGGTGCTCCCCGACCTTGACGATCTTCATCGTGTTGGTGCCGCCGGATTTGCCGATCGGCTCGCCGATGGTGAGCACGATGATATCGCCTTCCTTGACCACCTTGTTCTCGACCAGCACCTTCTCCGCCTCGCGCAGCAGCTCCTCGCGGTCGTGGCCGATGTACCGGACGATGAGCGGGAAGACGTCGCGGAACAGCGCGCAGCGGTAGCGGGTCCCGGTCTGCGAGGTGAGCGCGTAGATCGGCACGCCCGCGTTCAGCCGGCTCATCCAGAGCGCGGTCGACCCCGACTCGGTGAGCGAGGCGATCGCCTTCACCTTGAGGTGATAGGCGGTGAAGAGCGCGGCCATGGCGATGGACTGGTCGACCCGCGTGAACACCCGATTCAGGAACTCGTGGTCGAGGGTGAGCGGCTGCGTCTGCTCGGCCTCCCGGCAGACGCGGTCCATCGCCTCGATGACTTCCACCGGATAGCGGCCGCTCGCGCTCTCCGCGGAGAGCATCACCGCATCGGTGCCGTCCAGCACGGCGTTCGCCACGTCGGACACCTCGGCGCGGGTCGGCACCGGGCTCGAGATCATCGACTCCATCATCTGCGTCGCGGTGATGGTGAGCTTGTTGTGCTCGCGCGCGAGGCGGATCATCTTCTTCTGCAGCGCCGGCACCGCCGCGTCGCCGACCTCGACCGCGAGGTCGCCGCGCGCCACCATGATGCCGTCCGAGCCGCGCATGATGTCGATCAGCGCACTCTCGGCGACCGCCTCGGCGCGCTCGATCTTGGCGATCAGGAAGGCCCGGCCGCCGGCGGCGCGCATCAGCTCGCGCGCCATGTACATGTCGGCGCCGGTCTTCGGGAACGAGACCGCGAGATAGTCGGCCTGGATCTTCGCCGCGGTCTTGACGTCCTCCATGTCCTTCGCCGTGAGCGCCGGCGCGGTGAGCCCGCCGCCCTGGCGGTTGATGCCCTTGTTGTTGGAGAGCACGCCGCCGTGGCGCACCACGGTGTGCACCTCCTCGCCGCGCACGCTCGTCACGTCGAGCACGATCTTGCCGTCGTCGAGCAGCAGCACCGCGCCCTCGTCGACGTCGCGCGGCAGCTCCTTGTAGTCGAGCCCGGCGCGCTTTCCGTCGCCGATGTCGACGCCGGCGTCGAGCACGAAGGGCTGACCCTTCTCCAGCGTGACCCTGCCTTCCTTGAACTTGCCGACGCGGATCTTCGGGCCTTGCAGGTCGCACAGGATGGCCACCGTGCGCCCCACCTTTGCCGAGAGCTCCTTGACGAGCTTGGCGCGCGCCTCGTGGTCGGCCGCCGTGCCGTGCGAGAAATTCAGCCGCACCACGTCGACGCCGGCACGGATCATCCTTTCGAGGATGGCGGGATCGGAGGAGGCGGGACCGAGAGTGGCGACGATCTTCGTACTGCGGAGCATCGGGGCTACTCTAGCAGAAGCCGTCCGCGGCTTATCACCTTGTCGCCGCGATCGTTCGCGGTCTCGAAAGCGATCCCCCGGCCGTCGCGCGCGGCATGCAGACGGAGCGTCGAAGGCATGAGCACCATGCCGCTGAAGCGGCAGCTCAGGGCGTGCACGCGGCGCCACTCGATGTCGTGACTGCGCAACGCCCGCGACACGGAGAGTGCCAGCGTGGCCGTGCCGTGCAGGATGATCCCCGGCAGCCCGGCCGCGCGGGCGTAGGCGATGTCGGTGTGGATGGGATTGAAGATGCGCGCGCATTCCGTGTAGACATGCGCGGCGTTGGCCGGGATGGCGATCTCGTCGAGCGGCGAGAGATTTCCGGAAGCATCTTGCGCCTGGGGAAGATCCGCGGCCTGCGCATCCCCACCCTCGAGGGCAACGCCGCGGTAAAGGTAACCATAGTGGCTGGTGACGACCGGCTCTTCTTTCGCGTCCGTCGTGTCGCAACGAAAGACGACGAAGGCGCCCGGGGAGCGGGCGAGGGCAGCGACGATTTGGGCGGTCGTGCGAACCGTTTCGCCAGCGCGTAGCGGGCGATGCAGCACCATATGGTGCTCGGCGTGGACGAGCTGCGAGTGCACCTCCCGCAGCTCCGGCAGGTTGCGCACCGGCTGCAGCGGTTCCCACTCGTAGCAGACCGGGAAGACGGGATGAACGGGCAGCTCGTCCGCCGTGTCGTAGCAGCGGGCGTCGGTCTCGCCGATGCCCGCGCTGTAGGCCATGACCCAGCGCGCATCGAGCGCCTGCAGGATGGCCGGCGTCTTCGCGCCGACGATGCGGCTCGGCAGCTTCATGCGCCGACGTGCACCACCAGCTCGCGCTCGCCGCCGCGCCGGCGGTGCTCCCAGAGGTAGAGGCCTTGCCACGTTCCCAGGCAAAGCCTGGATTGAACGATCGGTATCGAAAGCGAGGTCTGCGTCAGTGCCGACTTGATGTGCGCCGGCATGTCGTCCGGCCCCTCGGTGTCGTGCCGGTAGAACGGATCGCCCTCCGGCACCAGGCGGTTCAGCCAGCGCTCGAGATCTTCCTTCGCGGTCGGATCGGCGTTCTCCTGGATGACGAGGCTCGCCGAGGTATGGCGCACGAA
>DASQYN010000483.1:0-2867 GCA_035639215.1 Burkholderiales bacterium | reverse complement strand
GAGCGCGCTCGGCCGCGCCGCCGTGTGCGCCGCGGCTGCCGCCCGCTCGGCTGCCTCGCGCTTGCGGCGCGCCTCGGCTTCCTGCCAGCGCCGCAGCTCTTCTTCCTTCTTGCGCCGCTCCTCGTCGGCCGCGCTGCGCCGGCGCTCCTCTTCCTCGACGTCGAAGCGCCGCGCGAAATCCTCCAGATCGTCGAGCAGCGGGTTGCCCGCGTCGAGCTTTACGGTCTTCTCGATCTTCAGCGTCTTCTCGTACGCCGATTCGCTCACCGCCCGGCGCAGCTCCGACGCCATCTCGGCCGCGCGCGGGTGGCGCTCCTGCGGCTTCTTGGCGAGGGCGCGCGAGAGGATGTGGTCGAAGGCCGGCGGAATCGTCGCGTCGAGGCTACGCACCGGCGCGTGCGGCTCGACCGCGATGCGGTGCATGACGGCGAGCGGCGTGGTGTCGGCTTCGCGCTGGAAGGGGTTGCGCCCGGCGAGCATCTCGTAGAGCACCACGCCGAGCGAGAAGACGTCAGAGCGCCCGTCGACCGGAACGCCGGCCACCTGCTCGGGCGACATGTAGCGCGGCGAGCCGAGGGCTTCGCCGGTCTGCGTCATGGTCGAGGTCGGCACGTAGGCGATGCCGAAATCGGTGAGCTTGCAGCGCCCCGAGGGGGCGACCATCACGTTCGCCGGCTTCACGTCGCGGTGGACGATGCGATATTGCTGCGCGTGATCGAGCGCGTCCGCGACCTGCGCTGCGATGTCGGCGGCGAGCGCGAAGGGCAGGCGCGGCTGGGCGCGCAGCATCTGCTGCAGCGAGCGGCCTTCCAGGAGCTCCATGGCGATATAGGCCACCCCGTCCTGCTCGCCGACGTCGAAGATCGTGACGATGTTGGGGTGGTTGAGCCGGCCGGCGGAGCGCGCCTCCCGCAGGAAGCGCTCGCGCACCTCCGCGAGGATCTCGGCGGGCAGCTCGGGGAGCAGCGTCTTCACCGCGACTTCCCGCTCGATCAGCGGGTCGGAAGCCCGATAGACGGCGCCCATGGCGCCGCGCCCGAGCTCGTCGAGCAGTCGATAACGGCCGAGTGTTCTTGGTATGGGCACTTCCCCTCCCTGGCCGACCCTATGATGCCAGAACCGGCGGCGGGCCAGCCGCCCGGCGAATTCATTTAACAACTTCGGCGACACTCCTCTCTGGCTTACGAAGGCGCCGGCGCCCGTCCCGCCGCACGTAACTTGTGCGCGTTAGGGTGGCGGCGTGGGTGAACGCCTTCTGCCGAAGAGCCTGATCGAGGTCTACGCGCACGCGCTCGTCCTGGAGCGGGAGGCGGCGAAGCGCTTCGTCGAGCTGGAGCGCTTCCTGCGCGATGCCGGGATCGACATCCTTGCCGACGAGCTGGAGGCGATCGGCAAGGAGGAGCGGGAGCAGTACGAGGCGCTGGCGCTCGGCACCGCCGAGCGCGAGCTGCCGCCGATCGCCGCATGGGAATACTCCTGGCACTTCCTCGGGCCCCAATTCGACCGCGTCGGCGCGCCGACCAGCCCGCGCGAGGCGCTCGCGCTCGCCCTCGCCACCGAACGGCGCGCGCAGAGCTTCTACATCGACGTGGCGGAGCATGCGACCGACGACGCGGTCTGCGCCTTCGCCGTCGAGATGGCGACCGACGAGCAGCGCCACATCCAGCGCCTCGAGACGCTGCTCGCCCGCGAGCCGCTGACCGCCGGCGTCGACGACCCCGACGAGCGGCCGCTCGTCAAATAGCTAGCTGCGGAAGCTCCAGTCGCCCGCGCCGCCTCGGCAGGCGACACCTTTCACCATGTCGTCCGCTCCGCCGCTCGACACTCGGGTGGTGAATTCGCGGCAGGGATTCCGGCGATCGCCGAGATTGCGCGTCGGCGTGAGCTCGTAGTGCACGCCGGTGCGGGAATTGGTCCAGACGACGGTCTTATTCTCGCCGGCGAGCTCGAGCGCGTGACCCATGCAGGCGCGGTCCGCCTCGTCGAGCGAGCGGCCGACCTTCGCGCCGATCACGGCGCCGAGCACGGTGCCGACGACGATCGCCACCGGCCGATTCTCGGGGCGGCTCACTTTGGCGCCGACCACGCCGCCCACCGCGCCGCCGAGCACCGCGCCGACCTTGTCGGTGTCGCAATGGCCTTCCACGATACCGTAGTCGTGCTGCCATTTCTTGCCGGTGTAGCCGACGTAGTCCGGATCGTTCTTCTTGCGCCAGCCGTGCGCCGGCGCCCACGAAGGCGGATCGGCCCAGGCGGGCGAGGCAACGAGCGACAGCGACACGAGCGCGAGGAGCGCCGCCGACACCGTATTCTTCATTGTTGTCTCCCTGGTCTGACGACCGGAAGAGTGTAGATCAGTTCTCGACCAGCTTCGCCGGCTGCGTGCCGCCGCTTGCGGAATTTGCCACGGCCGCCGCGGCGAGCAGCTTCTCCGTCTGCTGCACGATCTCGAGCGCCGTGGCGGAGTCGTAGAAGATGCTGCCGTCGTCGCGCGCGGTCACGCGCAGGCGGGTGGCGCGCGCGCTGATCGGCTCGAGCTCGATCTCGATGTCGCGTCGCGCCGCGCGCGCGTAGATGAGCTGGGTGGTCTCCGTGGCGCTCGACGAGCCGAGCTTGATTCCCATGCGCTCGAGCGCGGCCAGCGAGGCGCTCTTGACGGTAGCCGCGGGCGCAGTGAACGTGCGGGCCGCCACGCCGTCGAGGTTGTAGCGCACGGTGCTCGTCGCGCCTGCGCCGAGCAGCGCGAGCGCGACCGGCTGGCAGGCGGCGAGCCCCAGGCAGGCAAGCAGGAGGAAGCGCCTCGCCATGGGGCGAAACTGCGCCTGACACCAAGACGCATCCACCGGTCGCCAGTAGTTCGCACGGTA
>DASQYN010000482.1:0-5634 GCA_035639215.1 Burkholderiales bacterium | reverse complement strand
GCCGATGCTCGAGCTGAAACGCGAGGGTGGCGTAGCGCGCGTTTTCCTCGACCGCCCCGGCAAGGCGAATGCGCTCGACTCGGCGCTCCTCGAGCGGCTGGCCGGCACCCTGGAGGGGCTGCGCGCCGATGAAAGCCTGCGCGCCGTGGTGCTCGGCGGCCGCGGCAACTCGTTCTGCGGCGGCGCCGACGTCGGCGAGCTGGAGCGCCTCGATGGCGCAAGCGCGCGCGAGTTCATCCTGCGCGTGCATCGCGCCTGCGCCGCGGCGCGCCGCCTGCCCGTCCCGGTCGTCGCCCGCCTGCATGGCGCCGTGATCGGCGCGGGGCTCGAGCTCGCCGCCGCTTGCGACCTGCGCATCGCGGCGCACGGCACGCGCTTCGCGATGCCCGAAGTCAGGCTTGGCATCCCGTCGGTCGTCGAGGCGGCGCTGCTGCCGAGGCTCGTCGGCTCCGGGCGAGCGGCATGGCTGGTGCTGACCGGCGAGGCGATCGACGCCGAGCGCGCCTGCCAATGGGGATTGGTCGAGGCGGCCTGCGCCGCCGACGCGCTCGATGCGGCGATCGAGCGCACCGTGGCGAGCCTCGTCGCGGGCGACCGCGAAGCCTTGCGCGCGCAGAAGGAGCTGCTGCAGCTCTGGGAGGAGACGCCGCTCGCCGGCGCGGTCGCGGCGAGCGTCGAGCGGTTCGCCGCGGCGAGAAAGCATACAATGCCTAGCGTAAGCGATTCGGAAAAGCACTAGATACATGGCGAAGCCGGCAGTCTACGACGCCTCGGCGATCCAGGCGCTCAAGGGCCTCGAGCCCGTGCGCCGCATGCCGGGCATGTACACGCACACCGTGCATCCCCTGCACGTGGTGCAGGAAGCGATCGACAACGCCGTCGACGAGGCACTGGCCGGCTTCGGCAAGCAGATCCGCGTCAGGCTGCACAAGGACGGCTCCGTGGAGGTCGAGGACGCAGGTCGCGGCATCCCGGTCGACATGCACCCGGAGGAGAAGAAGCCCGCGGTCGAGGTGGCGTTCACCATGCTGCACGCGGGCGGCAAGTTCTCGCGCTCGGGCGACGGCGTGTACCACATCTCCGGCGGCCTGCACGGCGTCGGCGTGGCGGTGTCGAATGCCCTCTCCAAGCGTTGCGAAGTCACGGTCTTCCGCGACGGGCAGAAGCACACGATCGCCTTCGAGGGCGGCGAGCTCAAGTCGAAGCTGAAGTCGGAGCGGATCAAGGAAAAGAAGACCGGAACCATCGTCCGCCTCTGGCCCGACCCGAAGTATTTCGAC
Source organism: Burkholderiales bacterium (assembly GCA_035639215.1). GTDB lineage: Bacteria > Pseudomonadota > Gammaproteobacteria > Burkholderiales > SG8-39 > SCGC-AG-212-J23. The sequence goes on along the minus strand of DASQYN010000482.1, from coordinate 4,354 downwards.
TCGCCGACCATTCCACTCGCCGAGCTCGAGCACCTGGTGCGCTCGAAGGCCTACCTGCTTCCCGGCCTCACCATGGTGCTCGAGGTCGAGGGCAAGGAGAAGAAGGCCTGGAAGTACGAGCGCGGCATGCTGCAGTACTTCGACATGATGCTGCAAGGGCGCGAGCTGGTCGCGCCGGTCTTCTCCGGCGAAAGATATTTTCAGCAGAGCGACATTGCCGAGATCGAGCCGGGCGAAGGCGCGGCGTGGGCGATCGGCTGGGTGCCCGACGGCGAGGTGTTCGCCGAGAGCCACGTCAACCTCATCCCGACCCGCTCGGGCGGCACGCACGAGGCGGGCTTCCGCGCCGGCATCTTCGAGGCGCTGGGCGCCTTCATGGAGACGCGCGCGCTCGCCCCGAAGGGAGTGAAGGTCATCGCCGAGGACCTGTGGGGCCGCGCCTGCTTCACGCTCTCGGCGCGCATCGTGCGCACCCAGTTCCACGGCCAGACCAAGGAGAAGCTGACCACGCGTCACGCGGCGAAGCTGCTCGAGATGTGCGTGCGCGACGCATTCGAGCTCTGGCTGAACGCGCATCCGGAGGACGGAACGAAGATCGTCGAGCTGGCGGTGGAGCAGGCGCTGGCGCGGCTCTCGAAGGGCAAGAAGGTCGAACGGAAGAAGTCGAGCGGCATCGCCACGCTGCCCGGCAAGCTGGTCGATTGCGCCTCGGGCGACGTTTCGCGCAATGAGTTGTTCCTGGTGGAAGGCGATTCGGCGGGCGGCTCGGCGAAGGAAGCGCGCGACAAGGAGACCCAGGCGCTGCTGCCGCTGCGCGGCAAGGTGCTGAACACCATGTCGAAGGACAGCCGCACCGTCCTTGCGAACAAGGAGCTGCAGGCGATCGCCACGGCGATCGGCGTCGACCCGCATTCGCTGGACGAGAATCCGGATCTGAGCGGTGTGCGCTACGGCAAGATCATCGTCATGACCGACGCCGACGTCGACGGCGGCCACATCCAGGCGCTGCTGCTCACCTTCTTCTTCATGCACGCGCCGAGGCTCGTCGAGCGCGGCCACCTGTATGTCGCGCAGCCGCCGCTCTACAAGGTCGAGGTACCCGCGCAGGGCAAAGGCAAGCCGCCGCGACGGCTGTACTGCCTCGACGACGACGAGCTGGAAGAGGTGCTCGGCCAGCTGCGGAAGGAGAAGGTGAAGGAGGGCAGCTGGGAGATCTCGCGCTTCAAGGGACTGGGCGAGATGAGCCCCGAGCAGCTCTGGGAAACCACCATGAATCCGGACACCCGGCGACTGATCCGCATGGAGCTCGATGCGAAGGAAGCGAAGAACATCCGGGAGAAGTTCGAGCTGCTCATGGACGCCGGCGAGGCCGAGGGCCGGCGCAACTGGATGCGCGAGCACTGGAAGACCGTGGAGGCCGACGTCTAACGCAAAATCCGGGGACGCAGCGCGTTTATGGCGACCAAGAAGAAAAGCAAGGCGAAGCCGAGCTGGGAACGCGGCTACAAGGGCCATGTCCTATGGCTGGGCAAGCAGAAGCTGGGCAAGGTCAGCCTCGTCGAGCGCAGCAGGTACTCCTGGCAGGCGGCCGGCCGAACCGGCAGCTCGGATCATCTCGGCAAGGCGAAGCAGGCGGTCGAGCAGGCGGTGCTGATGGCGGACCGCCAGCTCGACCTCTTCCAATGACCGGCGCGCCCCGTCCCCGAGCGAAGGAACCATGGACACCCTGACACCCGATCTTTTCGCGCGCGGCGGCAGCGACGGCGAAGACGCCGCGCCGATCGAGCAGCACGCCTCGCACGCCTACCTGGGTTATGCCGTCTCGACGGTGAAGGCGCGCGCGCTCCCGGAGATCGCCGACGGCCTGAAGCCGGTGCAGCGGCGCATCTTGTATGCGATGGGCGACGCCGGCGGGCAGAGCTTCGCCAAGTGCGCCCGCTACGTCGGCGAAGTGTTGGGCAAGTATCACCCGCACGGCGATTCCTCCACCTACGAGGCGCTGGTGCACCTCGCGCAGCCCTTCTCGATGCGCTATCCGCTGATCGAAGGCCAGGGCAACTTCGGCTCGCGCGACGGCGACGCGCCCGCGGCGTACCGCTACACCGAGGCTCGCCTCTCCCGATTCGCGGAGCTAGTGCTCGGGGAGATCGGCGAGGGCACCGTTGATTTCGCGAAGAACTACGACGGCAAGTTCGAGGAGCCGGTGCTGCTGCCCGCGCGGCTGCCGTTCGGCCTGCTGAACGGCAGCTTCGGCATCCCGGTCGGCTTCTCCACCCGCATCCCGTCGCACAACCTGAAGGAAGTGGCGGAAGCGGCCGCGCACGTCATCAAGCACCCGCGGGCCAAGATCGAGGACATCCTGGAGATCCTGCCCGGGCCCGATTTTCCCGGCGGCGGTCAGGTGATCTCGCCGCCCGAGGAGATCCGCCAGGCGTACGAGACCGGGCGCGGCTCGCTGGTGGTGCGCTGCAAGTGGGAAAGGGAGAACCTGGCGCGCGGCCAGTGGCGCATCGTGGTCAGCGAGCTGCCGCAGGGCGTGTCGGTCAAGCAGGTGATGGAGGAGATCGAGGCGCTCGCCAATCCGAAGCCGGGATTCGGCAAGAAGGAAGTCGGCCAGGAGCAGAAGCGCCTGAAGCAGTTCATCCTCGACCAGGTGGAGTCGGCGCGCGACGAGTCGGACCGCAAGTCGAAGCTGCGCCTGGTGATCGAGCCGCGCTCCTCGCGCCAGAACCCGGAAGAGATGATGGCGGCGCTGCTGGTGCATACCAGCATGGAGAGCCGATACGCGGTGAACCTCACCTGGCTCGGGCTCGACGGGCTGCCCGAGACCAAGGGCATCGTCGAGGTGCTGCGCGAATGGGGCGAGTTCCGCGTCAGCACGGTTCGCCGCCGCACCCAGTTCCGGCTCGATCGGGTGCAGGAAAGACACGAGATCGTCACCGGGCGGCTGGCGGCCTACGCCAAGATCGACGAGATCATCAAGCTGATCCGCGCCTCCGAGGACCAGGCCGAGGCGAAGGCCAACCTGCAGAAGCGCTACAAGCTGAGCGAGCGCCAGGCGCAGGACATCGTCGACCTGCGCCTCGGGCAGCTCACCAAGCTCGACGCCGTCAAGCTCGCCGACGAGCGCAAGGCGCTGGAGGCCGAGCGCAAGGAACTGAAGGGCCTCCTCGGCGACGAGAAGGAGCTGAAGAAGCGGGTCGTCAAGGAGCTCGCGGAAGACGCGAAGAAGTACGGCGATGAGCGCAGGACCGTGATCAAGGCGGAGCAGAGGGCGCAGGTCGAGCGCACCGTGGTCGAGGAGCCGCTCACCGTGATTCTGTCGAAAAAGGGCTGGATCCGCGCCCGCAGCGGGCACAATCTCGACGTCTCGACGCTCACCTTCAAGGAGGGCGACGCGCTCCTTCAGACGCTCGAATGCAAGACTACCGACGGCCTCAGCGTCCTCGCCGCTTCGGGGAAGACCTTCTCCATCTCGGCCGCCGACGTGCCGAGCGGGCGGGGCGACGGCGCGCCGGTCAATACCCTCGTCAATTCCTCCTCCGATGCGATCGTCTGGATCGGCTCCGGCGATCCGGGCCGGCGTTTGCTCATGAACAGCTCGGCCGGCGTCGGCTTCGTGTGCAAGCTCGGCGACCTTGCCTCGAAGACGCGCCAGGGCAAGGACTTCTTCGCCGTGTCCGAGGGCGCGAGCGCTCGCGCTCCCGCGCCGGTCGGCGAGGCGAGGTATGTCGCGGCGCTCTCCTCGGATGCGCGTCTTCTCGTCTTCGAGCTCGCAGAAGTACCGGAGCGGCCGAACGGCGGTGTCGGCGTGCAGCTCATCGCGCTGCCCGAGGGCATCACGCTCGCCGATGTGGCCGCGAGCGACGGCAAATCGCTCGTGGTGAGCGGCATCAAGCGCAAGAACCGCGCTGCCGAGACGCTCGACGCCAAGGGGCTCGCCGAGCACATGGGCAAGCGGGCGCAGCGCGGCAAGCTGGCCGACGTAGGATTCCGTCCCGACAGGCTGGGTGGATAAGCGCCTGAGAGCGACGCGGCCGCTTTGGGTCCCCGGCGGGATCCTGGTGGCCGCGGCGCTTCTGGTCTGGCTGGGGCGGCCGCTGCCGGAGTCGCTGAGCGGCCTGCGCAGCTGGGGACCGGCCGCGGCGCTCGCCGTGGCGATCCTCCTCGCCTGGTGGTTCAACCGCGGCCGCTCGTTCGTCGTCGCGCTTTCTATCCTCGCCGGGTTCGGCGCGTACCAGCTATTCCACGAAAAGGCGGTCTATACGGCACTGGTCGTCCTGGTGCCCCTGAACGCTTTCCTCGCCATGCTGAAGCCGGACCGCGGCGCCCGCTATCGCGCGTCGTACGACTG
>DASQYN010000481.1:0-4638 GCA_035639215.1 Burkholderiales bacterium | reverse complement strand
GGAAGTGACCGAGATGGAGCGGACGGTCAAGGGGCCGACCGCCGAGGTCATCAGTTCGACCTTCGACGAGCCGGCCAGCCGCCACATCCAGGTGGCCGAGATGGTCATCGAGAAGGCGAAGCGGATGGTCGAGTACGGCCGCGACGTGGTGATCCTGCTCGACTCGATCACCCGCCTGGCCCGTGCACATAACACCGAAGCGCCGGGCGGCGGCAAGCTGCTCTCCGGCGGCCTCGACTCCAACGCGATGCAGAAACCGAAGCGATTCTTCGGCGCCGCCCGCAACGTGGAGGAAGGCGGCTCGCTCACCATCCTCGCCACGGCGCTGATCGACACCGGCAGCCGCATGGACGACGTGATCTTCGAGGAGTTCAAGGGCACCGGCAACATGGAGCTCCACCTCGACCGCCGGCTCGTCGACAAGCGCGTCTGGCCGGCCATCGACGTGAACCGCTCCGGCACCCGCCGCGAGGAGCTGCTCATCGACGCGCCCGTGCTGCAGAAGATCTGGGTGCTGAGGAAGCTGCTCTTCCCCATGGACGAGCTCGAGGCGGCCGAATTCCTCATCGACAAGCTGAAAGCGACCAAGTCGAACGCCGAGTTCTTCGACTCGATGCGGCGCGGCTGAGGCCAAAGAGCGGAAAGGAAGAAGAAGAAAAGGAAAAAGGGGTCTGACCCCTTTTTTCGTAGAATCGGTTCCCGGGGGATGGGAATCGCATGCTCGACACAACGCGTCGGGTAGCCACGCCTGAAGGGATCGAGCTCACGCTGCGCCTCGCCGGCCCCGTGCCGCGCGCGCTCGCCTGGGCGATCGACTTCCTGCTGCGCCTCGGGGTGCTGCTCGCCGTCATGCTCGTCGCCTCGCCGCTCGGCCGCGCTGGCGGCGGCATCCTGCTGCTCGCCGCGTTCTTCGTCGAATGGCTGCTGCCCGCCTGCTTCGAGGCGATGTGGAACGGACAGACGCCCGGCAAGCGTGCCCTGCGCCTGCGCGTGCTGAACGACGACGGCACGCCGCTGCGCTGGCCGGGAGCGCTGACGCGCAATCTGCTGCGCGCGGCGGACTTCCTGCCCTTCGCCTACGGTGTGGGGCTCGTCGCCATGCTCGCCAACCGGGACTTCAAGCGCCTGGGCGACCTCGCCGGAGGCACCGTGGTGGTCTACGAGCCGGAGAGACTCCTGGCGAGGAAGCTCGTCGAGGCGGCGCCGGTCGCGCCGCCCTTTCCGCTAGCCCTTGATGAGCAGCGCGCCCTCCTCGATTTCGCCGAGCGCTCGGGAAGCCTCACCCCCGAGCGCGTGGAGGAGCTCGCCGAGCTGCCGACGCCGCTGGTCGGGACGCTCGACGGCCCGCGCGCCGCAACGCGCCTGCTCGGCATGGCGAACCATATCGCGGGCCGGCATTGAGACAAACGGGCTTCGAGGCGTCGCATGCCGAAGAGTGGGCCGCCTTCGAGAGATTTCTCGACGGCGCGAAGCCCGCTGCGTTCGAGCCCGCCGAGATGCCCGCCCGCTACCGGCGCCTCTGCCAGGCGCTCGCCCTCGCCGCGGATCGTCAGTACAGCCCCGAGCTGGTCGACCGGCTGAACCGCCTCGCGCTGCGCGGCCACGGCGTGCTCTACCGCAATCGGCGGCGCGAATCGCAGCGCGTGCTGGAGTTCGCCCTCGGAGGCTTCGCTGCCCTGGTGCGCCGCGAATGGCGCCTCGTCGCCGCCGCGGCGATCGTCTTCTTCGGCCCGCTGGTCGGGCTGATCGCGCTGCTACAGGCCTTCCCGGAGCTGGTCCACTATCTGCTCGAGCCGGAGCAGATCGCCTCGTTCCATCGCATGTACGACCCGTCGAATCCTCGGCTCGGCATGCGCGGCGCCGACACCAGCCTGATGATGTTCGGCTTCTATATCTGGAACAACGTGCGCATCGGCTTCCAGACTTTCGCCGGCGGCCTCGCCGCCGGCATCGGCTCGATCTGGTTCCTCGCCTCCAACGGCGTGATCATTGGCGCGGTCGCCGGCTATCTCACCCAGGTCGGGTATGCGCGCACGTTCTGGTCGTTCGTCGCGGGGCACTCGGCGCCCGAGCTGCTCGCCATCGTGCTCGCCGGCGCGGCCGGGCTGCGGCTCGGCCTCGCCATCATCGCCCCGGGCAACCTGTCGCGGCGCGCCGCCCTTGTCGCCGCCGCCAAGCCCGCGGTGCGGCTGATGTACGGCTCGGCCCTGATGTTCTTCGTCGCCGCCTTCGTCGAGGCGTTCTGGTCGCCCTACACCCTCGTGCCCTTCGCAGCGAAGATCGGCGTCGGCATCGCCGGCTGGGCCGCCTTCCTCGCGTATTTCCTCTTTGCCGGACGACGCCGTGCAGCCCGCTGACATCGCCGTCGAGCTGCGTCCGCGCTCGACGTGGGAGGCGATCGACCTCGGCCTGTCCATGCTGCAGCGCTGGTGGCGCGCGCTCTTGCTGCCGCACGCGATTGTCTTCGGCGCGTGTGCGGTGCTGGCGACCGCCGTGGCCGGCGCCCTTGACCGGCCCTGGATCGCGTTCGCCATCGTCTGGTGGCTGAAGCCCCTCTATGACCGCGTGGTGCTGCATGTGCTCTCGCGCGCGGTGTTCGGCGAGCTCCCCGGCACACGCTCGGTCTTCCGGGCGGCTCGCGAATGGCTGGGAAGCGGGCTCGCCGCGTATCTCCTCTTTCGCTGGTGGCCCGACATGGCGCGCAGCTTCAGCCTGCCGGTGCGCCAGCTGGAGGGCAGCCGCGGCCGCGCGGCCCGGGAGCGTCTGGCGCTGCTCGGGCGCCGCACGCGCGGCAGCGCGGTATGGCTGACCGTAGTCTGCCTGCACTTCGAGCTGGTGCTGTACTGGTCGCTGCAGCTCGTCGTGACGATGCTGATCCCGGCAAAGGCGCTCGAGGGCCGCGGCTTCTTCGAGGCGCTCTCCGGGGGGCAGGGATGGACCTGGGCGCATGCCGCGGCCTACGCGGGCGCGGTCTTCCTGCTCGAGCCGTTCTACGTGGCCGGAGGATTCGCGCTCTACCTCAATCGCCGGACCCTGCTCGAAGGCTGGGACCTGGAAGTGGCCCTGCGGCGGCTTGCCGAGCGCCACGCGGCCCTGGCCGCGGCAGTGCTCATCGCCATCGGCACCCTGCTCGCCCCGGCTGCCTCATACGCCGAGAAGGAGGCGAAGCGGGAGATCGCCGAGGTCCTCAAGGCGCCGGAATTTCCGCACGAGCGCGAGGTGATGCAATGGATGCCGCGCGAGCGTCCCAGCCCAGCGGCGATGACGCCGCCAAGCTTCGCGTTCGGGGAATCGCTCGCCCGCGCGGCGCGCGTCCTGCTGTGGATCGTCGTCGCCGCCGCGCTCGCGTTTCTCGCGTGGCAGCTCTATCGGGCGCTCCCCCGCTTGGCGCTTCCGGCGCGCGAGCGCTATCGTCCGCCGGAATCGCTCTTCGGCATGGAGCTCGCGCCGCAAACGCTGCCGGCCGACGTCGCCGCCGCGGCTTCGGCGCTTGCCGCGGAAGGCAGGCTGCGCGAAGCGCTCGCCCTGCTCTACCGCGGCGCGCTCTCGCAGCTCGTGCACCGGCGCGGCGTGCAGCTGCTTTCGAGCCACACGGAGATCGAAGTCCTCCGGCTCGCGCCGCCGGATAGCTATCGCTACCTGGAAAGCCTGGTCGATGCCTGGCGCGCCTGCGCCTACGCGCGCCGGCCTCCCGAGCGAAGCGCCGTGGAGACGCTAGCGCTCGGCTATCGCACGCTATGAACCCGCGCCTCCTCGCGCCGCTTGTCGCGCTCGTCCTGGGGACGCTGGCGGCCGTCTGGTTCGTGCAGACCTACGAGCGCGTGCCGGGCAAGGAGCGCGTCCCGGCTTCCGGCGAGGCGCGCCTGCGCGAGTTCCTCGCCGCCGAGCGCTTCGCCGCGCGCATGGGATTGCCGGGGCGAGAGCTGCGCTCTCTCGTCGACCTCGATGCGCTGCCGGCCGCGGGCGTGCTGCTGATGCCGAGCCGCCGCCAGGCGATCGACCCGCCGCGGGTCGCGCAGCTCGTCGCCTGGGTGCGCTCGGGCGGCCATCTCATCGCGGAAGCCGAGCTGCTCGGCGTCGAGGACCCGCTGCTGGGCGCGCTCGGCGTGGAGCGCGAAGCGCAGGCGCCCGCGGCAAAGCCGCTCGTGGCGGAGGTCGACGGCCGCGCGCTCACCGTGGCGATTCGCAGCCGCATGGCACTGCGCACCGCGACGAAAGCTCCGCTGCAGGCGGGCGGACAGTTGGTGAGCTTCCCGCACGGCAAGGGGCGCGTCACCGCGGCTACCAGCCTGGACTTCGCGCGCAACGACTTCATCGGCGAGCACGACCATGCGGAGCTTTTCTGGAAGCTCGTTACCCTCGCCCCGGCGTCGAGCCTGCAGGTGTTCTTCCGGCCGGAGCGGCTTTCGCTTTGGAAGCTGCTTCGCGAACGGGCTTTGCCGGTGCTCGTGGCGGGCGTCTTTCTCCTGGCGTTCTGGCTATGGCGCATCGCGCCGCGCTTCGGCCCGCTGGCGCCCGACCCGCCCCCCGCGCGGCGCCGGCTGCTCGACCACCTGCGCGCGAGCGGACGCTACCTGTGGACCGAGGGTCTGCGCGGCCGTCTCGCGCTCGCCGCGCGCGACGCGGCGCTGCGCCGCC
>DASQYN010000480.1:0-2320 GCA_035639215.1 Burkholderiales bacterium | reverse complement strand
GGCGAGGCGGTCTACTGGTCGCGCTCGCGGCGCAAGCTGTGGCGCAAGGGCGAGGAGTCGGGGCACGTGCAGCGCGTGCGCGAAGTGCGCCTCGACTGCGACGCCGACGCCGTGCTGCTCAGCGTGGAGCAGAAGGGCGGCATCGCCTGCCACACTGGCCGTGCCAGCTGCTTTTTCCGCAAACTCGAGAACGGGAGGTGGGTGACGATCGATCCGGTGCTCAAGGATCCCTCGCTCATCTACAGGAAATGAAGCCAGGACTTTACGAGACGCTGGAGCGCATCGCCGCCACCATCGAGGAGCGCAAGCGCGCCGACCCCCAGAGCTCGTACGTCGCGGGGCTGATCAACGGCCCGGAAGACGCCCTGCTCAAGAAAATCGGCGAGGAAGCCACCGAGGCTGTGCTCGCGGCGAAAGGCGGCGACCGGCTGCACCTGGTGCGCGAAACCGCCGACCTCTGGTTCCACTCGATGATCGTGCTCGCCCGGCACGGCCTGGGGCCCGGCGATGTCCTCGCCGAGATGCATCGCCGCGAAGGCATCTCCGGCATCGACGAAAAGGCGGCCCGCAAGTAGCTTATGAACGACCCGAATTGCATCTTCTGCAAGATCGCGCGCGGGCAAATCCCGGCGAAGAAGGTCTACGAGGACGCAGAAGTGATGGCCTTCCACGACATCCGCCCGCAGGCGCCGGTGCACCTGCTGGTCATTCCGAAGGACCACGTCGCGACGCTCTACGATGCGCAGCCCGCGCACCAGGCGGCGTTCGGAAAGATGCTGGCGATCGCCGGACGGCTCGCTCGCGACGCCGGCGCCACCGACGGCTTCCGCGCGATCATCAATAACGGCCGGGTGGGGCATCAGGAGGTGTATCATGTTCACATGCATGTCCTCGGCGGGCCCGACCCACTCGGCCCGATGCTCGCGAGGCGCAATTCAGGCTAGGAGAAGGACTGGACTATGGGCTCGCTCAGCATTTGGCACTGGCTGATCGTTCTGGTGATCGTGATGCTGATCTTCGGCACGAAGAAACTGCGCAACATCGGCACCGATCTCGGCGGCGCGGTGCGCGGCTTCAAGGATGGCATGCGCGAGGGCACCTCGGGCGCGCCGGAAACCCCGCCGCAGGTGACCGGCAAGACGGTCGAAGGCGAAGTGCACGCGAAGAGCGAGCACAAAGCCTGAGCCGCCGGCCCGGCCGCAGCCAAGGCGCCCGCCGGGCGCCTTTTTAGTCTCCAGCGCATGTTCGACATTGGCTTCTCCGAACTCCTGGTCATCGGCATCGTCGCGCTGATCGTGATCGGTCCCGAGAAGCTGCCACGCGTCGCGCGCACCATCGGCCACCTTGCCGGGCGGCTGCAGCGCTACGTGGCGGACGTGAAGGCGGACATCAACCGCGAGATCGAGCTCGACGAGCTGCGCAAGATGCGCGACTCGATGCAGCAGGCGGCGAGCGAGATGCAGACCGCCGTCGACAAGGAGCTCGGCAAGACCGCCGAGGACCTCAACAAGTCGCTCGAGCCCGAGCAGGCGAAGCCGGAGGCGCCCAAGGAAGCGCCCAAGGCCGGATGAGCGACCAGGAAAGCTTCATCTCGCATCTCATCGAGCTGCGCCAGCGCCTGGTGCGCGCGGTCGCTTCGGTGCTGGTGCTCTTCGTCGTGTTCTTCATCTGGCCCGGCTCGTCCTACATCTACGACCTTCTGGCGGCGCCGCTGATGAGCGCCCTGCCGGAGGGCGCCCACATGATCGCCACCGGCGTGATTACGCCGTTCATGGTCCCCGTCAAGGTCACGGCGCTCGCCGCCTTCATGGTCGCGCTGCCCTATGTCCTTTACCAAGTCTGGGCGTTCGTCGCCCCGGGGCTCTACGAGCACGAGAAGCGGCTCGCCGCGCCGCTGGTGGCGGCGAGCACCGTGCTCTTCCTTCTCGGTGTGGCGTTCTGCTACTTCTTCGTGTTCCAAAGGGTCTTCACCTTCATCCACCATTTCGCGCCGAAGTCGATCACGCCCGCGCCCGACATCGAAGCCTATTTCAGCTTCGTCATCACGATGTTCATCGCCTTCGGCGTGACCTTCGAGATCCCCATCGTCGTGATCGTCCTGGTGCGCATGGGCCTGGTCAGCGTCGAGAAGCTGCGCGAGGCCCGCCCCTACGTGATCGTCGCCGCGTTCGTCGTCGCCGCGGTAGTGACGCCGCCCGACGTGCTCTCGCAGTTCATGCTCGCCGTGCCGATGTGCCTGCTCTACGAGGCGGGGCTGTTCGTCGCCCGCTTCGTGTCGCGGCGCGCCACCGAGGCGGCACAGCGCGGCGAGACCGCGGAA
>DASQYN010000479.1:0-10972 GCA_035639215.1 Burkholderiales bacterium | reverse complement strand
CGCGGGCGGGGCCTCGAGCCGCCGCTTGGCCGCGATGCCGGCGCGGCGGCGCGCGTAGCCGCCGGCGTACTGCGCTTCGTCCTGGATCTCGCGCCGTTCCTCGCGTTCACGGTCGTCACGCTCGGCTTCGTGCACGCCGCGTTCGCCCCCGGCGGCGCGGAGCGCAGCTTCCATGCGGTCTACGTGACGGGCGCGATCATCGTGGCGGGCGGGGCGCTGTTGCTGCGCCTCGTGCTAGCGCCGCGCGCCGCGGCGCTGCGGCTGCTGCCGCTTGGCGACGCCGGCGCCTCGTTCCTCTATCGCTGGCTGCTCGCCGCCTGGGCGGTAATGGTGTTCGCCGCGCTGACCGCGGAGATTTTCCTCCGCGCCGGCATGGCGCGCGAGGCGGTACTCGCGCTGACGGTGATCGGCGGGTCGCTTTTCACCGTGACCCTGGTCGCCATGGTGCTCGCTTCGCGTCCCCTGGTGGCGTCGGCGACCCGGATGCCGGCGGCGCTGGCGCACACGTGGTACCTGCTGCTCATCGCCTACGTGCTCGCGGTCTGGGCGTTCTGGGCGCGGGCGCTGCTCGACGGGCAGCCGAGCCGGATCGGCGCGGCGATCGCGTCGCTCGCCATCGTGCTCGCCTTTCCGCTCGCCGATCACTGGATCGGCCGCGCGATCGACGACATCGTCGGCGAGGCGCGCGACGCGGCCGACCTGCGCCGCTACGCCGCCGGGCGGCCGCTGCGCTGGGCGATGCGCGCCTTGCTCGCGGTGTTCCTCCTCACCGGGGTGAGCGACCTGTGGGGCTTCTATTTCTTCGAGTGGCAGGTGCGGCTGCGCCAGGCGCTCTTCGGCGCGAGCTTCGATCTGATCGCCGCGTTCGCCGTGGCGGTGCTCGGCTGGCAGTTCATCAAGTTCGCGATCGACCGGCGCCTCGAGCCGCACGAGGTGGCTGGCGTGCGCGTCGAGCCGAGCCAGCGCCTGCGCACGTTGTTGCCGCTCGCACGGGTGTTCCTCGTCACCGCGCTGATCGTCACCACCGTCATGCTGGTGCTGTCGGGGCTCGGCGTGGATATCGGCCCGCTGCTCGCCGGCGCCGGCATCATCGGCCTGGCGATCGGCTTCGGCGCGCAGACGCTGGTGCGCGACATCATCACCGGCGTGTTCCTCATCATGGACGACGCCTTCCGGGTCGGCGAGTACATCCAGAGCGGCAGCTACAAGGGCACGGTGGAATCGATCGGCCTGCGCTCGGTGAAGCTGCGCCACCACCGCGGACCGATCTACGTCGTGCCCTTCGGCGAGCTGCGCGGCGTGCAGAACATGGTGCGCGACTGGGTGATCCACAAGATCACCGTCGGCGTCACGTACGACTCCGACCTCGAGAAGGCGAGGAAGCTGGTGAAGAAGATCGGCCAGGAGCTCGCCGCCGACCCCGAGTTCAAGGACGAGATCCTGCAGCCGCTGAAGATGCAGGGGGTAGAGGCGTTCGGCGACTTCGCGATCCAGGTGCGCATGAAGATGATGACCAAGCCCGGCGAGAAGCAATTCCTCATCCGCCGCCGCGCCAATGCGATGATCAAGAAGGCGTTCGACGAGAACGGCGTCAGGTTCGCCTTCCCGACGGTGCAGATCGCCGGCGGCGGCGATGCCGCCGTCGCCGCCGCGGCGACGCGCGTGCTGAAGGCGCAAGACGCCGCCTAGGGCGCGATGAGACGGCTCGCGCTGCGGCGCTCCCATAAGTGGCTCGCCGCTATTGCGGCGGTGCTGCTGCTGGCCTATGCGCTCGCCGGTTTTTTCCTCGTGCCGCGTCTCGCCCGCACGCAGCTCGAGTCCTTCGTCGCCGAGAAGCTGCAGCGCCGCATCTCGATCGGCGAGATCCGCTTCAACCCGTTCACGCTCGCCGCCGACATCGACGACCTGAAGCTCGGCGAGGCGGACGGCGCGCCGCTCCTCGCCTTCCGCCATCTGCGCGTCGATGCCGAGCTCGCCTCGCTGTGGCGGCTCGGCATCGTGCTGAAGGAAGTCGCGTTCACCGCGCCGGAGGTCGACGTGGTCGTCGCGCCCGATGGCAGCGTCAACCTGGCGCGCCTCATCCCACCCGCGCCGGCGGCGGCGCCCGCAGCGGAGGAGAGCGCCGCGCCGCTGCGCGTCACCATCGCCAGCCTCTCGGTCACGGACGGCCGCGTCGGCGTCCAGGACCTCTCGCTCGCGCCGCCCTTTCGCGCCGCCTTCACGCCGATCCGCTTCTCGCTCACCGACTTCAGCACCGAGCTCGGCCACCGCAACGCCTACAGCTTCCGCGGCACGAGCGCGATCGGCGCGAGGCTGGAATGGGACGGCGAGTTCACCCTGCAGCCGCTCGGCTCGAGCGGCCGGTTCCGCATCGGCGACCTGCACCTCGCGGCGCTCGACCGCTATCTCGAGAGCCGGCTGCCGGTCGAGGTGGTGTCGGGCAGCGCCGAGCTGAACGGCGAGTACCGCTTCCGCCTGCAACCGCTGTCGCTCGAGGTGGCGCTGCCCGCCGTCGGCGTGCGCGATCTGGCGCTCGCAGAGCGCGGCGTGGCGGCTCCGCCGCCGCTGACCCTGCCGCAGATCGACGTGCAGCAGCTCGCGTTCTCGCTCGAGCGGCGCGAGGTCTCGCTGCAACGCCTGGCGGTGCGCGGCGCCCATGTCGAGCTCGCGCGTGAGCGCGACGGCAGCTTCAACCTCGCGCGCCTCGTGCCGCCGCCCGCGCCGGCGCCGGCGGACGCGCAGCGCGACGCGCGGCCGTGGAGCGCGCGCGTGGAGACCTTCGCAATCGAAGCGGCGACGCTGCTCGCGCAGGACCGCAGCGTCTCGCCCGCGGCGCAATTGCACCTCGCGCCGATCGACATCACCGTGGGCGGCTGGAGCACGCTGCCCGGCACGCGCATGAAGCTCGATGCGAATATCGGCATCGAGGGCAAGGGACGGCTCGCCGCCGCCGGCGAGCTCGGCCTGCAGCCGCTCGCCGCGGCGCTCGCGGTAGAGCTCGAGCGATTTCCGCTCCCGGTGCTGCAGCCCTACCTGTCGCGCGCGACCGGACTCATGCTGCACTCCGGCAACCTCGGCGTGAAGGCCAAGGTAGCGCTCGCACCTGCGGCGAAGGTCTCGGGCGAGCTGAGGATCGACGGCGTGCGCGCGAGCGACGACCTGGTGCGCGAAGACCTTTTCCGCTGGCGCTCGCTCGCGCTGACGGGCATCGAGTTCCAGCAGAGCCCGCAACGGCTGCGCATCGCGCGCGTCGTCGCGCGCGAGCCGTATGCGCGCGTGGTGATCGCGCAGAACGGCACCACCAACGTCGCGCGCGCCCTGGTGTCAGACAAGGCGGATGACAAGGCGCCTGACAAGGCGGATGACAAGGCGCCGGCAGGCGCTCGTATGCCGATCGCGATCGGCGAAGTGCGCGTCGTCGACGGCGCTGCTCACTTCGCCGACTACTCGGTCGAGCCCTCCTTCGCCAGCGGCATCGTCGCGCTGAACGGGCGGGTCGCGGGCCTCTCGTCCGCGCCGGGCTCGCGCGCGAGCGTGGCGTTGCAGGGCAAGGTCGACGAGTTCTCGCCGGTCGACATCGCGGGCAAGGTCAACCTGCTGTCGGCGGCGCTCTACTCCGACGTGGCGCTCAGGTTCAGCAACATCGAGCTCACCACCTTCAATCCCTACTCGGGAAAGTTCGCCGGATACGCGATCCGCAAGGGCAAGCTCTCGACCGAGATGAAGTACCGCGTCGAGAACCGCAAGCTCGACGCCCAGCACCACATCGTGGTCGACAACCTCGAGTTCGGCGACGCGACCCACTCGAAGGACGCCGCGCCGATTCCGGTCAAGCTCGCGGTGGCGCTGCTCAAGGACCGGCGGGGCATCATCGACCTCGAGCTGCCGGTGAGCGGCACGCTCGACGACCCCGAGTTCCGCCTCGGGCCGCTCATCTGGAAGGCGGTCGTCAACCTGCTCGGCAAGATCGTCGCGGCGCCGTTCGCCGCGATCGGCGCGCTGTTCGGCGGCGGCGAGGAGCTCGCCTTCGTCGACTTCGCGCCGGCTTCCGCCGCGCTCGGCGAGCCGATGCGGGAGAGGCTCGGCACGCTCGCCAAAGCGCTCGCCGAGCGACCGGAGCTGCGGCTCGAGGTGCCGCTCACCGCCGCCCCGTCCGCCGACGGACTGGCGGTTGCGAAGCAGGCGCTGGACGCGCTGGTTCCGCCCGTCGATCCCGCTCAGCCTCTCGACGAGGACGCGCAGCGCGGCCGCCTCGAGGCGCTGGAGGCCGTCTATGTCACGCAGCTCGGCGCGGCGCCGGAATATCCCGCGGAGAACGCCTCGCCGCAGGCGCGCATCGACTGGCTGCAGGCGGCGCTGCTCGAGCGGCTCAAGCCCGCCCCGGCCGCGCTCGAGGAGCTCGCGCGGCAGCGCGCCCAGGCGGTGCGCGCGACGCTGCTCGCGAATTCCGAGCTGGCCCCGGAAAGGGTATTCCTCGTCGCCAATCCGGCCGAGGCGGCGATCGCGGGCGGACTGGTGAGGATGGAGATGAAGCTCGAGTGAGGGGGCTGCTCGGCTGCCTCTTGCTCGCGCTGGCGAGCGTCGCGTTCGCGCAGCAATCGCAGGAGGAGGAGCGGCGAAGCCTCTTCACCGATCCCGAGGACGGCGCCTTCGACGCCTCCGAGTGGCTGCTCGACCGCAAGGGCTTCCTGCCGATGCCGATCCTCATCACGGAGCCGGCGGTCGGCTACGGCGCCGGTGTGGGGCTACTCTTCTTCCGCGAGTCGATCCGCGAGCGCGCGGCGAAGGCCGAGGGCGGAAAGCTGACGCCGCCCGACATCTATGCCGTGGCGCTCGCCGCTACGGAGAACGGCACCAAGTTCCTCGGCGGCGGCGGCCTCGTCACCTTCGACGAGGACCGCTGGCGCTGGCGCGGCGGGCTGGGGCGCGCCGACGTGAATCTCGACTTCTACGGCGCGGGCGGCAACCTGGGCACCGGGGACGTCAAGCTCGGCTACAACGTGCAGGGCTGGGTGTCGAGCCAGCAGCTGTTCCGGCGCCTGGGCGAAACGAACAACTTCGTCGCCGCGCGCTGGATCTGGCTCGACCTCGAGTCGCAGTTCGATGCCGGCCGCCCGGAGCCCGTGCTGCCGCCGCGCGCGCGGGCGGTGAAGAGCTCGGGCCTCGGCGGCTCGCTCGAGCACGACTCGCGCGACAACTTCTTCACTCCGTCGCGCGGCTGGAAAGGCAGCGTCGAGGCGATGTTCTATTCCCCGGAGATCGGCAGCGACAACAAGTACGAAACCTATCGCACGCTGGCGTTCGGGTACTACCCGCTTGCGAAAGCGTGGGTCCTTGGCGCAAGGCTGGATGCGAGGACGTCGCGGGGCGATGTCCCCTTCTACCAGCTGCCCTTCATCGAACTGCGCGGCATCCCGGTCGCGCGCTACCAGGACCAGAGCACCGCCGCCGCCGAAGGCGAGCTGCGCTGGGACGTCACGCCGCGCTGGGCGGCGATCGGCTTCCTCGGCCGGGGGCGGGCCTGGGGGACGAGCACCGCTTTCCCGGATGCCCAATCGGTTGCGACGAAGGGGGTGGGATTCCGCTATCTCATCGCCCGCCGGCTGGGCCTTTATGTCGGGGGAGACTTGGCGCGCGGGCCCGAGAAAACTGCGATCTACATCCAGGCGGGCAGCGCATGGCGCTGAGCCGCTGCATGGGACCAAGGTCCAATTCCGCCCGGCCTCCCGGGTAAGCACACTGACGCCATCCCCACACCGGAGGTGTCGCCATGCTTCGGAAAACCCTGCTGATCGGCGCGGCATCGCTGCTCGCCAGCATTTCGTCCCCGCCTGCGGATGCGACGGGCGGCCTCTATCTCGGCGGCGGCGTCGGCGCTGCCCGGGTCCGGGAAAACGTCAGCAGCGAGACGGTCGACGCCGGCGACGCCGGCTACAAGGCCTTCATCGGCTACCGCTTCGACGAAGTGCCGATTGTCGACCTCGCGCTGGAGGGCGGCTACACCGACTTCGGCGGCCCGAAGAAGACGGTCGCCGGCCAGGAGGCAAAGTTCAAGCTGCACGGCGCCTACGCGGCAGGGCTGCTGATCCTGCCCGTCGGACCCATCGACCTGTACGGCAAGGGCGGCGTCTATAACTGGAGCTCGGACCTCAGCTTCGGCGGAACGACCGCGAGCCGCTCCGGCAGCGATCCGTTCTACGGCCTGGGCGTCGGCTTCTATCTCTGGAAGCTCGGCTTCCGCGCCGAGTACGAGCGCTACCAGGTCAAGGACGTCGATCGCGTGGAGATGTTCTCGGTGAACGTGCTTTTCCAGTTCTGAGCAGGATGAACCGGGCCGCCGTTCTCGTTGCGCTGGCGTTGGCGGCGTGCTCGAAGGAAGCGCCGCCGCCGCAGCGCCCGCCGCCCGAGGTGAGCGTGCTCGCCGTGGCGCCGCAGAGCATTCCTTATGTGATGACCTTCGTCGCCCAGACCGAGAGCTCGCGGCAGGTCGACATCGTGGCGCGCGTCTCGGGCTACCTCGACCGCATCGCCTACCGCGAGGGCGAGCTGGTGAAGGAAGGGCAGCTGCTCTTCCAGCTCGACCCGAAGCCCTTCCAGGCCGACTTCGACGCGGCGAAGGGCGAGCTGCTCGCGCAGCAGGCGCGCTTCGCCACGGCGAAAGCGAACCTCGAGCGGGTGAAGCCGCTCGCCGAGCAGGATGCGCTCTCGCGCGCCGACCTCGACCGCGCGCAGGGCGACTACGACGCCGCCAATGCCGCAGTCTACGCGGCGCGCGCCAAGGTGCGCTCCGCCGAAATCAACCTCGGCTACACGACTATCCGCGCCCCGGTGACCGGGCTCGCCAGCCGCTCCTCGCAGCGCCAGGGCGCGTACATCAACGCGATGAGCGATAGCGCGAAGCTCACCTACGTCGCTGCGCTCGACCCGATCTGGGTGAACTTCAGCGTCTCGCAGAACCAGGCGACCAAGCTGCGCGACATGGTGCAAAAGGGCCTGCTGATCGCGCCGGAGAAGCTCGACTTCGACGTCGAGCTCGTGCTCTCCGACGGCAGCGTCTATCCGGACAAAGGCCACATCAGCTTCTCCGATCCTTCGTTCAGCCAGGAAACCGGCTCGTTCCTGGTGCGCGCCGTGCTGCCCAACCCGAAGCAGGAGCTGCGGCCGGGGATGTTCGTCACGGCGCGGCTTTCCGGGGCAACGCGGCCCAACGCCATCGTCGTGCCGCAGCTCGCCGTGCAGCAGGGCTCGAACGGGCACCTCGTCTACGTGGTGAAGGCGGACGGTACGGCCGAAGTGCGGCCCGTCGTGGTAGGGGACTACCAGGGCGACAAGGACATCGTGGTGGTGAGCGGCCTGCACGGCGGCGATCGCGTGGTGGTCGACGGCGCGATGCGTGTCGTGCCCGGCCAGCCGGTAAAGGTCGTCGATCCGGCGGCGAAGCCCAAGCCGTAGCATGTTCACCCATTTCTTCATCGATCGGCCGATCCTCTCGTCGGTCATCTCGATCCTGATCGTCCTCGCCGGCGCGGTGGCGATGACGGCGTCGCCGATCGAGCAGTACCCGGAGATGGCGCCGCCGCAGGTGCAGGTGACGGCGCGCTATCCGGGGGCCACCGCCGAGGTCATCGCCAACACGGTGGCGGCGCCGCTCGAGGCGCAGATCAACGGTGTGGACAACCTGCTGTACTTTTTTTCGACCAGCTCCTCCACCGGCAACCTGACGATCAGCGTCTTCTTCCGGCCGGGCAGCAACCCGGACATCAACCAGGTGAACGTGCAGAACCGCGTGAGCCAGGCGCTGCCGCTCATCCCCGAGGTCGTCGCGCAGCAGGGCGTCACGGTCGAGAAGCAATCCTCGAGCATCATGATGGTGCTCTCGGTCTATTCGCCCGACGAGCGCTACGACTCGACCTACATCAACAACTACACCAACCTCTACGTGCTGGAGGAGCTGAAGCGCGTGCCGGGCGCGAACCGCTCGGTGGTGCTCGGCCTGCCCGACATCGCGATGCGCGTCTGGCTGCGACCGGACCGCATGGCGCAGCTCGGCATCTCGGTCCAGGACGTGGCGGCCGCCATCCAGAGCCAGAACCAGACCTTCGGCATCGGCCAGATCGGCTCGGCGCCGGCGCGGCCGGGCATAGAACAACAATTCGTGGTCACCGCGCAGGGCCTGCTCACCAAGCCCGAGCAGTTCGAGGAGATCATCGTGCGCGCGGCGAAGGAAGGCAGCGCGACCGTGCGGGTGAAGGACATCGGCCGCGTCGAGCTCGCGAAGCGCGACTACTCGATCGCGAGCCGCGCGAACGGCAAGCTCGCCACCACCATCGCCGTCTACCAGCAGCCGGGCGTCAACGCGGTGGCGACGGCGAAGGCGGTGAGGGAGCGCATGGAGGCGCTGAAGGCCAAGTTCCCGACCGGGCTCGACTACAAGATCGTGCTCGACACGAGCCTCTTCACGCTGCACTCGATGGACAAGGTGGTGCACACGTTCTTGGAGGCGGTGGTGCTGGTGGTGCTGGTCGTGTTCGTCTTCCTGCAGAGCCTGCGCGCCACGGTCATCCCCATTCTTGCAGTACCGGTGTCGATCGTCGGCACGTTCATCGGCATGCATCTCTTCGGCTTCTCGATCAACATGCTGACGATGTTCGGCATGATCCTGGCGATCGGCCTGGTGGTCGACGACGCGATCGTGGTCGTGGAGACCGTCGAGGCGAACATCACGACGCACAAGCTCGCGCCCCTCGAAGCCGCGAAGCGCGCGATGGCCGAGATCGCCGGCGCGCTGATCTCCATCGTGCTCGTGCTGCTCGCAGTGTTCCTGCCGGTCGCCTTCCTCGGTGGTGTTACGGGCACGCTCTACAAGCAGTTCGCCGTGACCATCGCCATCTCCATGGTCATCTCCGGAATCATGGCGCTCACGCTCTCGCCGGCGCTCGCGGCGATCATCCTCAAGATGCAGCACGGCGAGAAGAACCGCTTCTTCCGGGCCTTCGAGTCTGGCTTTGAGCGGCTGCGCCGGGGCTATGTCGGCGGCGTCGGGCGCGTCATCGGCGCCTGGCCGATCGCCCTCGCGACGTTCGCCCTCGTGATCGTCGGCATCGTCCTCATGTTCCGCATCCTTCCCGCGAGCTTCGTGCCGGAGGAAGACCAGGGCTACTTCTACGTGATCGTGCGCGCGCCCGACTCGGCGAGCCTCGCCGTGGTCGAGCGGCTCACCCGGCGCGCGGAGAAGATCCTGCTCGCCGACCCGGCGGTGCAGGACGTGGACGTGGTCGACGGCTACGACCTGATCGACGACCAGTTCACGAACAACGGCTCGGTGATGTTCGTCTCGCTCAAGCCCTTCGAGGAGAGGAAGGAGAAAAGCCAGCTCTCTTTCGCGACGCTCGAGCGCCTGAACCGGCAATTCGCCGAGATCAAGGACGGCTTCCTCTTCGCCGTCAACCCGCCTTCGATCCCGGGCCTCGGCACCACCGGCGGCTTCGAGTTCTACGCGCAGAACCGCGGCACCGGCGATCCGCGCGCCACCGAGGCCGCGGTGCAGGCGTTGCTCGCCAAGGTGCGCTCGCAGCCCGAGCTCGCCGGCGTGTCGAGCACCTTCCGCGCCTCGAGCCAGCAGCTCTTCGTCGACCTCGATCGCAACAAGGCCGAGCTGCTCGGCGTGCCGGTGTCGGACGTCTTCCAGACGATGCAGGCCTTCTTCGGCTCGCAGATCGCCGGGCAGTTCTCGCAGTTCAGCCGCGTCTGGTGGGTGATCCTGCAGGCCGACGCCGGCTATCGCGGCCGCCCCGAGGACTTCGACAAGGTGTATCTGCGCTCGAAGAGCGGCGCGGACGTGCCGCTCTCGGCGTTGATCACCGTGCGCTACGTCGCCTCGCCGAAGATCGTCACCCGCTTCAACGGCTTTCCCGCGGCGAAGCTGACCGGCGCCCAGGCGCCGGGCTACAGCTCGGGCGACGCCCTCGCCGCCATGGAGTCCGCCGCCAAGGAAGCGCTGCCGGGCGACTTCTCGTACGCCTGGGCGGGCCAGGCGCTGCAGGAGCGCCAGTCGGGCAGCACTTCGTCCTCGGCGTTCATTTTCGGCCTGATCATCGTCTTCCTGCTGCTCGCGGCGCAGTTCGAGAAGTGGACGCTGCCGGTCGGCGTCGTGCTCTCGGTGCCCTTCGCGGTGCTCGGCGCGCTCGCGCTCACCTGGGCGCTCGGCCTGGAGAACGACGTCTACTTCCAGGTCGGGCTCGTCACGCTCGTCGGCCTTTCGGCGAAGAACGCCATCCTGATTTCGGAGTTCGCCATCGAGCGCGTGAGGAAGGGCATGGCTGCGCGCGAGGCGGCGATCGAGGCCGCGGGCCTGCGGCTGCGCGCCATCGTCATGACCTCGTTCGCCTTCGTGCTCGGCTGCGTGCCGCTCGCCATCGCCACCGGTCCGGGCGCGAACAGCCTGCGCGCTATCGGCACCGGCGTGATCGGCGGCATGCTCGCCTCGACCCTGGTGGCGATCTTCTTCGTGCCGCTCTTCTTCTGGATCCTCGAGTCGACCAGCGCTCGCTTCGGGAAGAAGAGGCAGTTGGCTCCGGGCGGCGCCGTGCCCGCGGCGCCTCACGCGCCTCACGATGACGACTAAGGAGACAGGCGATCTGTCGTTCCCGCTGCCGCCGTCGTTCCCGCGAAGGCGGGAACCCCGTTTCTTAAAAAAATATTTGGGCCCCCGCCTCCGCGGGGGCGACAGCGTTCTTGTCGCTCTGGTCTTCCTCGCCGCCTGCACCGTCGGCCCCGACTGGAAGAAGCCCGAGGTCGAGACGCCGCCCGCGTGGCGCATCGACTACGCGCAGGCCGCGGAGCTCGCCAACGCGCGCTGGTGGCAGGGCTTCGGCGACCCGGTGCTCGACGGCCTGGTCGAGGATGCGCTGCGCGAGAACCGCGATCTGGTGCAGGCGGCGGCGCGCGTCGAGCAGTTCCTCGGCGCGTTGCG
>DASQYN010000478.1:0-2558 GCA_035639215.1 Burkholderiales bacterium | reverse complement strand
TGCTTCAGGCGGCCACCTTCGCCTGCGCCGCCTCCGGCTTCCAGTTCCAGGCCAGAAGTTCATGCAGGCGGTCGTTGGTCGTGCGGCCGGAGACCATCCGCTCCAGCACGTCGGTCAGCCAGGCTTCCGGATCGAGCCCATTCAGCTTTGCCGTGTTGAGAAGCGAAGAAAGGATGGCCCAGGTCTCGCCCCCGCCTTCGTCGCCGCTGAACAACGAATTCTTTTTTCCGATTGCTATCGGCCGGATCGATCGCTCGACCGTATTGGTGTCCGGCTCGAGCCGCCCGTCGTCGAGGAACGCCGTCAGACCCTCCCAGCGCTCGAGCGTGTAGTCGATCGCCTTGATGAGCGACGACTGTCGCGAGATTCCGTCCTTCACTGCGACCAGACGGGCCTTCAACGCTTCCATCAGCGGTTTCGTCTCGGCCTGCCGCGCCGCGCGGCGTGTTCCGGCGTCGAGGCCCCGAATCCTCTCCTCGATCGAGTAGACGGCCGCAATGCGCGCGATGACCTCGCCGGCGAAGGGCGAGTTCGTCGTCTTGTGCACCTTCACGAAGTTGCGGCGCGCGTGGACGAGGCAATACGCCAGCCGGATCTTGCCCGACATCTTCGCGTCGCCCGCGAGCGAGGCGTAAGCGGCGTAGCCGTCAACCTGCAGCGCGCCTTCGAAGCCGGCAAGCTGCGCCACGATCTCCTTCTTGCCGCGGCCCCCCGCGAACACGTAGGCGACCGCCGGCGGCGCCGGTCCCTTCCACGCCCGGTCGTCCGTCGCATGCGCCCAAAACTGGCAGATCTTCGTTCGACCGCGTCCTGGGTCGAGCACCGGCATTGGCGTCTCGTCGCAGAACAGCCGGTCGAAGCGATGCATGGTCTTCAGTTGCAGATCGTAGAGGCCCCGGACCATCCAGGCCGCGCTCCCCATCCAGCGCGCCAGCGTCTGACGGTCGACGACCACCCCCTGGCCCGCGAGGATCTGCGTCTGACGATAGAGCGTCGACTGCCAAGCGTACTTGGCCGCGGCGATGTGCGCGATCAGCGCCGTCGTCGCCATGCCGCCCTCGACGAGCCGCGCCGGCGCCGGGGCCTGGACGATCGGACCCTCGCAGGCGCGGCAGGCATACTTGGGACGGATCGTGCGCAGCACGCGCAGCCACGCGGGAACCCGGTCGAGCGCTTCGCTCACCTCCTCACCGATCCGATGCATCGGGCCCGTGCAGCACGGGCAGAGCGTGGAGGCCGGCTCGATCACCCGCTCGATCCGGGGCAGATGCGCCGGCAGCGCGCCGATGTTGCGCTTCGGCTTGCGCCGCTTCGATCTCGGCGCGTCCGATTCCGGTTCGTCGTCATTGGCCGGAGGCGGCGCGGCGGCAGCACCTTCCAGTTCCAGCGCGAGCTGCTCGGCGCAGACGATCGCCGAGCGCTCCGATCGGGCGCCGAAGATCAGGCTCTTCAACGTGGCGATCTCAGCGCGCAGATCGTCGTTCTCGCCGTCGAAGGCCAGC
Organism: Burkholderiales bacterium; assembly: GCA_035639215.1. Taxonomy (GTDB): domain Bacteria; phylum Pseudomonadota; class Gammaproteobacteria; order Burkholderiales; family SG8-39; genus SCGC-AG-212-J23. The sequence continues at coordinate 1,056 of DASQYN010000478.1, read as the reverse complement.
ACCATCTCGGCGAGAGCCGCAGCATCCTTGGGGAGATCTTCAGGCCGAATCGCCATGTCGGAGAGCTACCCGAAAACGCCTGGAGTCGCCAGCAAAACAAGGCGACTCACGCTACTTGTGTCGGCCGCTTCGTCACCCTCGGGACCACCCGCGACCACTCCGAGAGACCTTCGATCAGCATCGCCAGTTGCGCTCCCGTCACGCGCATCGTCCCCGCGCGAACAGGAGGCCAGGCGAAGTTCCCATCTTCGAGCCATTTTGTCGTCAGTACCAGGCCTGAGCCGTCGAAAACGAGAAGCTTCAAACGGTCTGATCTTTTCGAACGGAAGACGAAAACGTCACCGCTGTAGGGCTGGCCCGCCAATCCCTCCGCCACCAATGCGACAAGGCCATGCACGCCTTTTCGAAAATCAATCGGCTGCGTCGCAACGAACACCCGGACATCCCGACCGAACGATATCACCGCGTCGACCTCACTGCGGCCAACACCCGCTCCAGCGTCACGGCGTCGACGCCGACGGGCACGCTCACTTTGGCGCCGGCGATCGTCACCTCGATCCGTTCGGCCGGAGGCGCCACAACGCGAGGCGGGTCGGTCGCATCCCGCCGCGCCTCAACGCCGTCGTCGAGCCTCAACTGCACGAATTGCGGCCCTTCGCCGGAAGCGCGCCGCGCCTTCCGCCGCCACGTACTGAGCAGTCCCCGGTTGACTCCGTTGCGTCGCGCCACTTCGGAAATGTTCACCCCCGGATCGGCGCTCTCCGCCAGGATCCGCGCCTTCTCATCATCGCTCCAATCACGTCGACGCCGACGTCCCGTGATCAGCTCGACGCGCTGATAAGACGCGGCATCATGCCTGGCTTGATGCATGGAATTAGCGACCGTTGCGTTGTCGATTCGCAACGCAAGTCTCGCTCAGTCCAACGCCGTGTGCGAGGTGGGGCCGTCGTACCGGTTACGTTCAGCTTGCAGCACTCGATCAGCGAGGCGATGCAAGCCCAGTTCGCGGCTCCCTCGTCATGGCCGGCGAAGAGCGCATTCTTGCGGTTCAGCACA
>DASQYN010000477.1:0-6530 GCA_035639215.1 Burkholderiales bacterium | reverse complement strand
GATCGCGAAGCGCATCATCGACAACGACATCGTGCCGCGCTTCAAGGAGGGCGACTTCTACGGCGGCATCCGCGCCGGCGTGGATCGCATCATGCGCGTGGTCGAAGGCGAGCCGCTGCCGCCGCCCGCCGCGCACGGCCCCTCTCCGCAGGGCGGGTTCCATCCGGAGTTTCTCTTCATCCTGTTCTTCTTCGTGCTGGTGGCGGGCGGCGTGCTGCGCGCCATTTTCGGGCGCTTCGTCGGCGCCGGCCTCGCCGGCGGCGCGGCCGCGTTCTTCGGCTGGGTGCTCGCCGGCTCCCTCCTCATCGCCGTCGTCGGGGCACTGCTCGGCTTTTTCATGACGCTCCTCGGCGGCCTCGGCGGCGGCACCGGCTATCGTCGCGGCGGCTGGGGCGGCGGTCCCTGGGTGGGCGGCGGCGGTTTGGGTGGCGGCGGTCTTGGTGGCGGAGGATTCGGCGGCGGCGGCTTCAGCGGCGGCGGCGGCGGTTCGGGCGGCGGCGGCGCGAGCGGATCATGGTGAGCCGCGTCCTCAAGCATCTCCTCCTTCCGCCCTGGGTGGCGCGCCGCGCCTTCCCGCCCTCGGCGCTGAAGCGCATCGAGGAGGCGGTCAAAGCTTCCGAGCAGCGCCATCGCGGCGAGATCCGCTTCGCCGTCGAAACGACGCTCGCGGTCCCGCACCTCGGCCGCTCGGCGCGCGAAAGAGCGCGCCAGGTGTTCGCGGCGCTCGACGTCTGGGACACCGAGGAGAACACCGGCGTGCTGCTCTACGTTCAGCTGGTCGACAGGAAGATCGAGATCGTCGCCGACCGCGGCATCGCGGCCCGCGTGCCGCAATCGGAATGGGACGCGGTGTGCCGGGCGATGGAAGCGCGGTTTCGCAAACAGGAATATCTCGCCGGCGCGCTCGAGGCTATAAACGCCGTGACGCGCATCCTGGAGCGGCATTTTCCGGCGCGCGGCGCGAATCCGAACGAGCTGCCCGACAAGCCCGCAGTCCTCTAGAGAAGAATGAGGAAGAACGAGTACCGGCTGTATTACTGGCCTTCGATCCAGGGGCGCGGCGAGTTCGTGCGCCTCGCGCTCGAGGACGCGGGCGCCGCCTATGCGGATGTCGCTCGCGGGCCCGGCGGCGTAGCGAAGATGATGGCGGCGATGCAACGCGAGCAGGTGTTCGCGCCGCCGTTCCTGGCCGACGGAAAGCAGGTGATCGCGCAGACGGCGAACATCCTCTTCTACCTCGGGCCTCGCCTCGGCCTCGCGCCGAAGAGCGAAGCAGGCCGGCTCCGGCTGCACCAGCAGCAGCTCACCGTCGCCGACTGGCTGGTCGAGGTGCACGACACGCACCACCCAGTCGGCAGCGGCCTGTATTACGAAGACCAGAAGGCCGAGGCGCGGCGCCGTGCCGAGGACTTCCGAAAGAACCGCTTGCCGAAGTTCCTGCGCTATTTCGAGACGCTCGAGCGGCCGCGCGCGTTTACCTACCTGGATCTGTCGCTGTTCCAGATGATCGAGGGGCTGCGCTACGCCTTCCCCCGCACCATGAAGCGCCTGCGGTACCCGAAGCTCGCCGCGCTGCGCGACAAGGTGGCGCGGCGGCCGCGCCTCGAGGCGTATCTCGACTCGGAAAGGCGCATCGCGTTCAACCCGCAGGGCATCTTCCGCCACTATCCCGAGCTGGATTGATTTTGACCGCGACCCCGAATTCGCCGAGGGCGTTCGCCGCCCTGCGCGCGCCCGTGTTCCGCGCCTATTTCTTCGGCGCGGCCTCGGCGATGATGGCCGACTCGATCGAGCACGTCATCAGCTACTGGATCATGTTCGAGAAGTTCCGCTCGCCGGCGCTCGCCGGCTTCGCGGTGATCTCGCACTGGGTGCCGTTCCTCGTCTTTTCCCTGTGGTCCGGCGCTCTCGCCGACCGCTACGATCCGCGGCGCATCATCCAGGCCGGCATGGCGCTGTTCATGGCGGTGTCGCTCGGCTGGGGCGTGCTGTTCCTCACCGACTCGCTCGAGATGTGGCACGCCGCCGCGCTGCTCATCTGCCACGGCCTCGCCGGCGTGCTATGGAGCCCGGCGGCGCAGGTCTTCATCCACGACATCGTCGAGGAGAAGGACCTCTATAGCGCGATCCGGCTCACCGCGACCGCGCGCTGGCTTGGGCTGCTCTTCGGCCCGGCGGTCGGCGGCGTGATCCTGCTCGTGCTCGGCCCGGCATGGGGGATCCTCTTTAACGCCGCCATCTACCTGCCCTTCATCTACTGGCTGTGGCGCGCCCCGTACGCTAGGAAGCAGATACCCCAGGAGCGGCGAGTGCGCGCCTTTGCCGACGTCGTCGCGACCTGGAAGGCGGTGGCGCACCACCGGGTCATCATCTCCATGACCGTGCTGGTGGGCGGCGCCTCGCTCATCGTCGGCAACGCGTACCAGGCGCAGATGCCGGAGTTCGCGCACGACCTGGGCCACGGCGAAGGCGGCGTCACCTACAGCGCGCTGCTCGCCGCCGACGCCGCCGGGGCGCTCGTCGCCGGACTGATCCTCGAGGGGCGCGGCCTGCTGCCGCCCAACCCGCGCACCGCGCTGGCGCTCGCGATGGCGTGGTGCCTCGCGATCGGCGGCTTCGCCGCCGCGCGCTCCTATCCCCTTGCCCTGCTTCTCCTTTTCGCCGCCGGCTTCCTCGAGCTCGCGTTCTTCGCCATGGCGCAGACCCTGGTGCAGACGAACGCGCCGCCGGCGGTGCGCGGCCGGGTGATCGGCCTCTTCGTCATGTCGGCGCTGGGGCTGCGCGCCTTCAGCGGCGTCACCGTAGGCCTCGGCGGCAGCCTGATCGGCATACACTGGTCGCTCGCGCTTTCGGCCGGCGTGCTTTTCGGGCTGACCGGCGCCATGATCTTCCTTGCCAGATCGAGACGCTGACATGGCCATGGACCAAGCCAAGTTCTTCCTCGTCGTGCGCTTCTGGATCGCCCCCGGGGGCGAGGCGCAAGTGATGCGCTGGCTCGAGGGCGGGCACATGGCCGAGGTGGTGCGCCAGCCCGGCTTTCTCTGGGCGCGGCGCCTGCGCATCGCCGAGAAGGACGCCACCGGCTGGAGCGCCCATGCCATGATCTACGGCCTCGAGTCGCGCGCGCACTACGAGCAGTACGTGGCGAACCGGGACTTGCACGCGCGCTTCAACAAGGAGCGCGAGCCTTTTTCCGCGAAGCTGCGCATCGAGCGCTTCGCCGGCGAAGTGGACCACGCGCTATGAAGGTCGAATGGAACACCGGGCTGATCGCCCACCTCGGCATCGAGTTCCTCGAGGTCACGCCCGACCGCGTGGTGGCGAGGCTGAAGATGAGCGAGAACCTGGCGACCGTCGGCGGCAGCATCCACGGCGGGACGCTGATGGCCTTTGCCGACACCATCGGCGCCGCGGGCACGGCCGCGAACCTCGCGGAGGGCCAGCGCACCGCGACCATCGAGTCGAAGACCAACTTCATCGCGCCCTGCCGCGAAGGCTACGTGCGCGCCGAGGCGCGCCCGATCCACAAGGGCAAGCGCACGCACGTCTGGGAGACGCGCATCACCGACGAGGCGGGGAAGCTGCTCTCGCTCACCACGCAGACCCAGATGATCCTGTGAGCCTGGATATCCAGGGTCACCGCGGCGCGCGCGGCCATCTCCCCGAGAACACGCTGCCCGCCTTCTCGCTCGCCATCGAGATGGGGGTGAACACACTCGAGCTTGACGTCGGCGTGACGCGCGACGGCGTGGTCGTCGTGCACCACGACCGGCGGCTCAACCCCGATGTGGCGCGCGGCCCGGACGGACAATGGGTCAAGTGGCCGACGCCGACGATCCACTCCCTCGCGTTCGCGGAGCTCGAGCGCTACGACGTCGGCCGCCTGCGGCCGGGCAGCGAATACGCGGCGCACTTCCCCTACCAGCAGCCGGTGGACGGGACTCGCGTGCCTCGCCTTTCCGACGTATTCGAATTGGGAAAGCGGACCGCTGTGCGCTTCAACATCGAAGTCAAGGTGCTGCCGTCGCACCCCGACGAGACGCTGCCGCCGGAGCCTTTCGCGCGCGCCGTGATCGGCGAGGTGCGCAAAGGCGCGATGGAGAAGCGCTCGACGATCCAGTCCTTCGACTGGCGCGCGGTGAAGGCGGTCGAGCGGGAAGCGCCCGAGATCGCCACCGCGTACCTCGCCGAAGCGCGCGACGCCGAGGTCGCCAAGGCTCACGCCGCGGGGGCGAAGATATGGTCTCCCGACTTCCGCGCCCTGACCAAGGACAAGCTGGAGAAAGCCCATGCGGCCGGCATGCGTGTGGTCGTCTGGACGGTGAACGAGCCGCGCGACATCGCGCGCATGATCGAATGGGGCGTCGACGGCATCATCAGCGACTATCCCGACCGGGTCCTGCAGGAAACGAAGAGGCGCTAGCGCAATGAATCTGCCCCCGGCCACGCAGTGGCTGCTCATCGCCAATGTCGCGGTGTTCTTCCTCCAGTCGAGCGGCGCCGTGCCCTTCGACGCCTTCGCGCTCTGGCCGCCCGGCGGCTTCGAGTCGGCGTTCGAGCCCTGGCAGCTCGTCACCTACAGCTTCCTGCACGCCAGCCTCGGGCACATCTTCTTCAACATGCTCGCGCTCTACATGTTCGGCGGCGAGGTCGAGCGGCTGTTCGGCACGCGTTTCTACGCGCTCTACTACTTCGGCTGCGTGGTCTCGGCGGCGATCTGCCATCTCGTCGTCACCGCCTGGATGGGCGCGCCGGCCGTGCCCATGGTCGGCGCCTCGGGCGGCATCTACGGCCTGCTGCTCGCCTTCGGCATCTACTTCCCGCACCGGCGCGTGCTGCTGCTTTTCCCGCCGATCCCCATGCCGGCGCGCGTGTTCGTGTTCGGCTTCGCCCTGCTCGAGCTCTTTTTCGGCATCACGCAGACCGCCGCCGGCGTCGCCCACTTCGCGCATCTGGGCGGCATGCTCGGCGGCTGGCTGATGATCCAATATCGCAGAAGAGGATTTCCGTTTGGAAAATAAGAGACGAGAAGCGATGGTCATCGCGCTCGAGGAGCACTACTGGGATCGGGAGGTCGCGTCGCATTTCGGCGAGCGCGGCCTCGAGATGCGCAATCCGAGCCTGCAGGAACGGCTCTTCGACCTCGGCGAGCTGAGGCTGCGCGAGATGGACGAAGCAGGGATCGACTTCCAGGTGCTCTCGCACGGCGCGCCATCCCTGCAGCGCATGGCAGCGGAGATCGCCGTGCCGCTCGCGCGCAAGGCCAATGACCGGCTGAGCGAGGTCGTGAAACAACATCCGGAAAAATTCGCCGCCTTCGCGCAGCTGCCCACCGCGGATCCTGCGGCCGCGGCCGACGAGCTCGAGCGCACGGTGACTCGGCTCGGCTTCAAAGGCGCGATGCTGCACGGGCTCACCGGCCAGGGCGAGTTCCTGGATCTGAAGAAGTTCTGGCCGATCTACGAGCGCGCCCAGGCGCTCGACGTGCCGGTCTACCTGCATCCGGCCGTGCCGCACCGGGCCGTGATCGACGCCTACTACCGGGACTACCTGGACCGGTTTCCCGGCCTGATGACCGCCGCGTGGGGCTTCACCGTGGAGACCGCGACCCAGGGTATCCGCCTGGTGCTGTCGGGTGTCTTCGACGCCTATCCAAACCTGAAGATCATCCTCGGCCATCTCGGCGAGTCGCTGCCCTTCTCCGCCTGGCGCATCGACATGGCGCTCGCCCGGCCCGGCAACACGGCGAGCGCCTTCCGCGACACGTTCCGCAGCCATTTCTGGATTACCACGAGCGGCAACTTCTCCACGCCGGCGCTGCTCTGCTGCGTAATGGAAATGGGCGCCGATCGCATCCTATTCTCGGTCGACTACCCCTTCGTACCCAATCCGCCCGGGGTGAAATGGATGCGTGATGTGCCGCTCGGACCAGAAGACCGGCAGAAGATCCTGTCGGGCAACGCGCGACGCCTGCTGAAACTATAACGGCACGGAGATTGCAGCTTGGCGGGCGATGCCCTGGCGCATTGCCCTCGCCGTCTTTTGCGCGCTTCACCTGCGCGGCGCGCTCGCGCAGCCGGTCGACGCGAACCTGCGGAACCTGCTCGCCGCGCTAAGCGCCGGCACGGAAGTGGTCATGGTGACGCCGCTCGCCAACGGCCTGCTCGAGGTGACTCGCTTCCGGCCGCCGCTCGCGCTGCCCGAGCCGCAGGCCGAGGCGGCGGTGGCGGTCGCGCGCGAGCAGCTGCGCATGCTCGACATCCCGAACCCGAGCGCCGACCAGCTCGCGCGCGCGCTGGCCGGCGGCACGATCGAGCTGCGCGACGGCCCGGCGAAGCTGCCGGGCGTGCTGCCCACCACCGGCCTGCCGGCCACCGTGACGAGCGGCATCGTGCTCGCGAACGGCATGCCGCTCGTCGCGGCGCCCGGCGCCGCCGTTGCCGGCGCTTCTTCTGCACGGAGGTCCCCATGAGATCGCTCGCCCGCCTGCTCGTCTTCGCCCTCGTTGCGGCCGGCAATGCCGCGCATGC
>DASQYN010000476.1:0-4439 GCA_035639215.1 Burkholderiales bacterium | reverse complement strand
GCAGGTGGTCTTCAATCTGCTCGCCAACGCGGCGAAATACAGCGAGCCGGGCTCGCCGATCGTGCTACGCGCCTGGCGCGAGGGCGGGCGCGTGCGCTTCAGCGTGCGCGACGAGGGCGTCGGCATCGCGCCGGAGATGATCGGCCGGGTGTTCGACATGTTCGTCCAGCAGGAGCAGACGATCGCCCGCTCGGAAGGCGGCCTCGGCCTCGGCCTGACCATCGTGCGCAGCCTGGTCGATCTGCACGGCGGCACGGTGACGGCGCAAAGCGCCGGCGTCGGCCGCGGCTCGCAATTCACCGTCGACCTGCCGGCCGCCGCGGGTCTCATCGAGGCCGGGGAGAGCCAATCGCAGATCAGGACGAGCGGTGCCGGACGCCGCGTCCTCGTGGTGGACGACAACGTCGATGCGGCGAACGCGCTGGGGCAGCTCCTGAGGATGCTCGGCCACGAGGTGGAGGTCGCGCACGACGGCCCGCGGGCGCTGCAAGGCGCGAGGGACTTCTCGCCCGACGTCGCGCTGATCGACATCGGCCTTCCGGTCATGGACGGCTACGACCTCGCGCAGCGCCTGCGCTCGCAGTGCGGCCCGGTGACGCGCCTGATCGCCGTCACCGGCTACGGCCTTGAGCGCGATCGCGAGCGGTCCTCCCAGGCCGGCTTTACCGACCATCTCGTCAAGCCGATCGAGCTCGCCAGCCTGCAGCGGCTGCTCGAAGCTCGCTGAGCAGCGCCTTTTCGGGTTAGCTTTTCGGCTATGACCGAGCCGGTCGCGCAGGTGGTGGACCAGCTTTACCGTACCGAATCCCGGCGCGTCTTCGCGACGCTGGTGCGCCTGCTCGGCGACTTCGAGCTTGCCGAGGAGGCGCTGCACGACGCGTTCCGAGCGGCGCTCGAGCAATGGCCGCGCGAAGGCGTGCCGGCCAACCCGCGCGCCTGGCTGGTCTCGGCCGGCCGGTTCAAGGCGATCGACGGCCTGCGCCGCCGCGCCCGCTTCGAGCCGCTGGACGAAGAAAAGCTGGAAACCCTGTCGGCGGAGCCGGAGGCCGAGCGAGAGGAGATCGAGGACGACCGGCTGCGGCTGATCTTCATCTGCTGCCATCCGGCGCTCGCTCCCGACGCGCAGGTCGCGCTCACGCTGCGCGAGGTCTGCGGCCTCACCACCGAGGAGATCGCGCGCGCCTTCCTCGCGCCCGCGCCGACGCTCGCGCAGCGCATCGTGCGGGCGAAGAACAAGATCCGCGACGCGAAGATCCCGTACGAGGTGCCGGGGCCGTCGGAGCTGCCGGAGCGGCTCGACGCGGTGCTGCGCGTCGTCTACCTGGTGTTCAACGAAGGCTATTCCGCCTCTTCCGGCGATTCCGTGACGCGCGCCGACCTGTCGCTGGAAGCGATCCGGATCGGCCGCCTGCTCGTCGAGCTGCTGCCCGAGCCCGAGGCGATCGGTCTTCTCGCGCTCATGCTGCTGCAGGAATCTCGACGCGCCGCGCGCATGACGAAGGACGGCGAGCTGGTGCTGCTCGAGGACCAGGACCGAGGGTTGTGGGACCGCGCCATGATCGCCGAGGGCGTGGCGCTCGCCACGCGCGCGCTGAAGACGCGGCTCTTCGGTCCCTATTGCATCCAGGCGGCGATCGCGGCAGTGCACGCCGAAGCGCCGAGCACGAAGCAGACCGACTGGAGCGAGATCATCGGCCTCTACGACGTGCTCTCGCGTCTCGATCCGTCGCCGGTCGTCGCGCTCAACCGCGCCGTGGCGGTAGCGATGCGCGACGGCCCCGCCGTTGCTTTACCTTCCGTGGAATCCTTGTTGAAAGATCTGGAAAACTACCATCTGGCGCACGCCGTGCACGCCGATCTCTGCCGCCGCCTCGGCGAGACCCGCAAGTCGGCGGCCTCCTACCGCAAGGCGATTTCCCTCGCCCGCCAGAACCCCGAACGCCGGTTCCTCGAGCGGCGGCTCGCCGAAGCGGAGAAATAGCCCGGTCGGCTGTCGATTCGGCGCTGCGCCGTTCGACTAAGGTCGTGAGCGCATTGAAAGGAGGCCACGAGATGAAGTTCTTGATTTTGGTCAAGGCGACGAAGGACTCCGAAGCGGGGAAGATGCCGCCCGATTCGCTGATCTCGCAGATGGTCGGGTTCCACGAGGAGATGGCAAGGGCCGGCATCCTGGTCGACGGCTCCGGCCTGCGGCCTAGCCGCGACGCCTGGCGCATCCGCTACGCGAAGGACGGCCGGCGCACCTTCGTCGACGGGCCTTTCACCGAGACGAAAGAGCTGGTTGCCGGCTACACCATCATCGACGTCAAGTCGCGCGAGGAAGCGATCGCCTGGACGAAGCGCTTTCCCAACCCGGCGATCGACGGCGGCGCGGGCGAGATCGAGGTGCGCCCGTATTTTTCGCTCGACGATTTCGGCGACACGCCGGCCGTCGCGCGCGCGAAGAAGCTCAACCTGGGAGACTGAGATGAAATACCTTTGCCTCGTCTACGGCGAAGAACACAAGATCCGCGAGGTGGACGACCGGCACTGCCTGGCGTTCGACCAGTCGGTGCGCGCGAGCGGCCACTGCCTCGCCTCGGAGGCGCTCGAGCCCGTCTCGACCGCGACGACGGTGCGCGTGCGCAACGGCAAGACTTCGGTCACCGACGGCCCGTTCGCCGAGACCAAGGAATGCCTCGCCGGCTTCTACATGATCGAGGCGCGCGACCTGAACGAGGCGATCTCGATCGCCTCGCGCATCCCGCCGGCGCAGGTGGGCTCGATCGAGGTGCGGCCGATCCGGCCGATCCGCGAATCGCCGAGGAGTCCGACGGTTGCATCTGAAATGAAACCGGCTCGCTGAAGGTATATACCCGCCATGCAGATCCAATCCTATCTTTTCTTCGAAGGGCGCTGCGAAGAGGCGCTCGAGTTCTACCGCAAGGCGCTGGGCGCGAAGACCGAGATGCTGATGCGTTACAAGGAAGCCCCGGATGCGCCGCCGCCCGGCACGCTGCCGCCGGGCTCTGAGAACAAGGTGATGCACGCGAGCGTGCGCATCGGCGATACGGTGATCATGGCCTCCGACGGCCATTGCAGCGGCAAGCCGAGCTTCAAGGGCTTCTCGCTTGCGCTCAGCGCGCGCGACGAGGCCGAAGCGAAGCGCTTCTTCGGCGCGCTCTCGGAGGGCGGGAAGGTGACGATGCGGCTCGGCAAAACCTTCTTCTCGCCCGCCTTCGGCATGGCGACCGACCGCTTCGGGGTCGGCTGGATGGTCATGGCAGCGGGCGAGGCGCGATGAAGGAGCGGCGCTGGCTCGCCCTTTACATGCTGTGCGCGGGCGAGCTGATGATCGTGCTCGACACCACCGTGGTGAACGTGGCGCTGCCCTCCATCCGCCAGGACCTGGGCTTCAGCGAAGCCTCGCTGGTCTGGGTGATCAACGCGTACATGCTCACCTACGGCGGCTGCCTTCTCCTCGGCGGCCGCCTCGGCGACCTCTATGGCAAGCGGCGGCTGTTTCTCGCCGGGACTGCGTTCTTCACCGTCGCCTCGCTCGCCTGCGGCCTCGCCACCTCGCAGGCGCTTCTCGTGGTCGCGCGGGCGGTGCAGGGGCTCGGCGGCGCCGTGGTGTCGGCGGTCGCGCTTTCGCTGATCATGGACCTCTTCAGCGGGGCGGCCGAGCGTGCGAAGGCGATGGGCGTCTACGGCTTCGTCTGCGCGGGCGGCGGCAGCCTCGGCGTGCTGCTCGGCGGCGCCCTGACGAGCGCGCTCGGCTGGCACTGGGTGTTCCTCGTCAACCTGCCGATCGGCGCCGGCGTCATCGCGCTGTGCGCGTGGCTGTTGCCGAAGGACGGCGCGACGGTGCGCGGCCGGCTCGACGTGACCGGGGCGGTGCTCATCACGGCCTCGCTCCTGCTCGCGGTGTATGGCATCGTCAACGGGCCGCGCGGCCTGCTCGCCGCGGCCGGCGTGCTGCTCGCGCTGTTCCTCTTTGTCGAATCGCGCGTCAGGCATCCGCTGATGCCGTTGCGCCTGCTTCGGGTGCGCAGCCTCGCGGTCGGCAACGTGGTGGGCGCCCTCTGGGCGGCGGCCATGTTCGCCTGGTTCTTCATCGCCGCGCTCTACCTCCAGACGGTGCTCGGCTACGACGCGTTACAGGTCGGGCTCGCCTTCCTGCCGTCGAACCTGATCATGGGCGCCTTCTCGATCGGGCTCTCGGCGATCGTCGTGATGCGCTTCGGCCTGCGCGTGCCGATCGCCGGCGGCCTTGCTCTCGCCGCCGTCGGCCTCGCGCTTTTCGCAGTTGCGCCCGAGAAGGGCAGCTTCGCGCTGCACGTTCTCCCCGGGATGCTGCTGCTCGGCATCGGCTGCGGCATGGCGCTCAATCCGGTGATGCTTGCCGTGATGGGCGAGGTCGCGCCGCACGAGTCGGGGCTAGCCTCCGGCATCGCGAA
>DASQYN010000475.1:0-14320 GCA_035639215.1 Burkholderiales bacterium | reverse complement strand
ACGGTGATCCGGCGCCTCGACGGCCTGCTGCACGGCGATTACCGGACGCTGTTCCGCGGCTTCGGGCTGGACCTCGCCGACATCCGCGAGTACCAGTACGGCGACGACGTGCGGCACATCGACTGGAACGTCACCGCACGGCTGCAGGCGCCTTATGTGCGCGAGTACCACGAGGATCGCGAGGTCACCGGCTGGTTCCTGCTCGATCTCTCGCGCTCGGTGGATTTCGGCTCGAACGTGAAGAAGGCCTCGGTCTCCGAGGAGTTCGTCGCCGTGCTCGCCCGCCTGCTGAGCGGGCACGGCAACCGCGTCGGGGCGATGCTCTACGGCGACGAGGTCGAGGCCGTCATCCCGGCGCGCAACGGCCGGCGCCACGTGCTGCACATCCTGCATCGCATGAGCGGGCGCAAGCCCGCGCCGGAAGGCCGCGGCACCGATCTCGAGGCCTTTCTGAAGAGCGCCTTCCGCACGCTGCGGCGCCGCTCGCTCGTCTTCATCGTCTCCGACTTCATCGCCCCCGCGGGGTGGGAGCGGCCGCTCCTGCAGCTCGCGCAGCGCCATGAGGTGATCGCCGTCCGGCTGCACGACCCGCTGGAGGCCGAGCTTCCCGACCTCGGGCTGGTCGTCTTCCAGGATGCCGAGACCGGCGAGCAGCTCTTCGTCGATACGCACGACGCCGGGTTCAGAAGAAGATTCATGGCAGAAGCGGCGAAGCAGGAATCGCAAATGCGCCAGGCGTTCGCGCAGGCGGGGGTCGACGCGCTCGAGCTCTCGACCGACGCCGACATCGTCGACACCGTGATCCGCTTCGCCGAGCTGCGCAGGCGCCGCCGCGGCGGCGGGAGGCTGCATGAGCTTCGCGTGGCCTGAGGCTTTCTGGCTTACCGTCCTGCTGCCGCTCGCGGTGGCGGGCTATCTCTACCTCCTGCGCCGCAAGAAGAAGGCGGCGCTGCGCTATTCGAACCTCGCGCTCGTCAAGGCGGCGATGGGCGGCGCGCCGTCCTGGCGCCGGCACGTGCCGCCGGCGCTGCTCCTCGCCGCGCTCGCGGCGATGATCGTCGCCATCGCGCGGCCCGAGGCGCTGGTCACGCTGCCCGCGAACAACGAGACGGTGATCCTCGCGATGGACGTCTCGGGCAGCATGCGCGCGACCGACGTGGCGCCGAACCGCCTCGCCGCGGCGCAGGCGGCGGCGAAGCAGTTCATCGCCGAGGTGCCCTCGAGCGTGAAGATCGGCATCGTCGCCTTCGCCGGCACCGCGACCGTGGCGCAGGCGCCGACGCGCAACAAGGACGACCTGGTCGCCGCCATCGACCGCTTCCAGCTGCAGCGCGCGACCGCGATCGGCAGCGCGATCATCGTCTCCATGGCGACGCTCTTTCCGGACGGCGGCTACGACGTCGCCTCGTTCACCTACGAGCGGCAGAGCCAGCGCATGCCGCCCAAGAGCAGCTTCCGGCCGATGCCGCCCGGCTCGTACGCCTCCGCGGTGATCGTGCTCCTCACCGACGGGCAGCGCACCGCCGGCCCGGACTCGCTCGAGGCGGCGCGCCTCGCCGCCGACCGCGGCGTGCGCATCTACACCGTCGGCGTGGGAACGCCGCAGGGCGCGATCGTCGGCATCGAGGGCTGGTCGATGCACGTGCGGCTGGACGAGGAGACGCTCAAGTCGATCGCCGATCTCACGCGCGGCGAGTACTTCTACGCCGGCAGCGCGCCCGACCTGAACCAGATCTACCGGCACCTCACCTCGCGCTTCGTGCTCGAGACGAAGAAGACCGAGGTCGGCGCGCTGTTCACCGCGGCGGCCGGCCTCCTGGTGCTCGCCGCCGCCGGGCTTTCGCTCTTCTGGTTCAGCCGGATCCTGTAGCCGCCGACGCCGGAAGCGGCGCCAGCGGCTTCACCAGGCGCCGCTTGACGAGCCAGTAGCCGATCATCGCCGCTACGACGACGCACGCCGCGCCGCCGAGCTCCTCGTTCGGCGAGAGCAGGCCAACGAGCGCAGCCGCCGCGAGCGCGGCGCGCGCCGCGAGGTCGGCGCCGCCCCGGTCGGCGAACTGGGCCTGGAAGGCGAAGGTGAGCCCGACGGTCGAGATGCCAATGAGCAGCGCCGCGCCGATCTGCGCCGCGCCCGGCTGCACCACGAGCTGCGGGTGGACGAACACGCCGGCCATCAGCGTGAAGAGCGAGATGCAGATCAGGATCGCGCGCCAGAGCGTGGTGTAGAACGACGCGTCGGCGATCTTCGAGGTGATCGCCGCGGTGATCGAGGTCGGCGGCGTGAGCTCGCCGAACACCGCCAGGAAGAAGGCGAAGAAGTGCACCACCCAGGGATTGACCCCCGCCTGGATCATCGGCGGGGCGATGACGATCGCGACGATGATGTAGGTCGGCGCGGGCGGCAGCCCCGTGCCGAGGACCACGCCGAAAATGAACGCCATCAGCACCATCGCGGCGACGTTCACGCCCGCCGCGTCCATGAGCAGCGCGCCGAGCTTGGTCGGCACGCCGGTGATCACCAGCACGCCGGTCATGATCGAGAGGGTGGCGAGGAGCAGCGTGATGTCGGCGATCATGTCGATGTACGAGTCGAGAAACTCGCGCAGCGGCCTGAAGAACTCGCGCCACGACCAGCGGCCGGGCTTGAGCAGCGGCACCAGGTTGACCACGAAGAGCGCCGCCCCCGCGGTGCAGAACATGTAGAGCGCGGCGAACATCGGCGCGAGGAAGATCGCCGCCATCAGCGCCACCAGCCCGCCCACCACGAAGACGAAGGCGCCGAGGTTCACCTTGTCGCGCCAGGAGAGTCGCTCCGGATTCGGGTTGACGATCATGTGCGCGCGGTGCTTGACGGCGAGCAGGTAAACCGAGGTCGAGACCGTCGCGTAATAGATGAAGGCCGGTACCCAGCCGCGCGCCACCACGTCGAAGTAGTCGACGCCGAGGAACTCGGCCATGAGGAACGCGGCGATGCCCATCACCGGCGGCATCAGCTGCCCGCCCATGGAGGAGGCGCACTCGATCGCCGCCGCGGTGGCCGGCGGCAGCCCGGCGTTGATCATCGACGGGATGGTGGCGCTGCCCACCGTGATCGAGTTGGCCGCGCCGCTGCCGCTCACCGTGCCGATCGCCATCGAGCCGACCACCGCGGACTGCGGAATCGCGTGCGCCGAGCGCACCGCGACGCGCTTGGTCGCGCGCAGCAGCGACTCGATGCAGCCGTAGCCGCGCAGCAGCGAGAGCACGAGCAGGAACGCGCCGATGGTGGTGAGCGCGAGCTGCGGCAGGCGCGAGAAGATGCCGGTCGCCATCTCGACGCTGCTCGCCGTGACGACGCGCTCCCAGCTCACCCCGGCGTGATAGAACATGCCCGGCACGACGTAGCCGTACACGGCATACAGGATCAGCACGATGTTCAGGATGAAGAGCGGCATGTGCCGCTTGCGCGTGTACTCGATGATGAGCAGCGCCATGCCGCCGCCCATCACCATGTCCATCGTGTTCCACGCCCCCGCACGCTCCAGGCCGAGCGGCATGTATTCGTGGTTCATGTAGTAGCCGCAGTAGAGCGAGAAGGCGCAATACGCCGCCGCGATCGCATAGTTCGCGGCGCGCGGCAGTGCGGGGTAAAGGTCGTCCTGCCGCAGCGCCTGCAGGACGAACAGCACGAAGACCACCGGCACCACCGTCATCGCGAGGAGCGACGGGCCGCCGGCGCCGGTCCAGTAGTAATAGAAGATGGCGAGCGAGAAGACGATCGACAGGCCGTAGTAAAGGGCGTCGACGGCGAGTGCCGTGTCTGTGCCGCGGCTGTCGGTCATCTCTCCTACATCCCATCCTTGGCGACGTTGCTATCCCACTTCGCCTGCCATACGCCTTTCTCCTTCAGGAAGCGCGCGAGGCCGGGGTGGATCGGCACGACGTTCCACATGTGCCCGAGCGCCTCGGTCTGGAACTCCGCGAGCTTGCCGTTGGCGATCTGATGAAGGTCCGGCACCTGCTTCGCGAGCGCGTCGGCGTTCTGGTCGACGATCTTCAGCATCTTGTACACGTCGTCGGCCGGCATGTTCATGCCGACGTCGAAGCCCCAGTAGAACGGCAGCAGCGTGAGCTTCGCGACGTGGATGTCGTTATGGCTGAGGATCTTCGAGTCGACGTCGCGCACCGCGAAGCCCTTCGCCTTGAGCGTGGCGAGCTCCTGCGGGCTCGGATTGAGGCCGGCCCAGTCGACCGCGAGCGACGCCTGCGACAGCCAAGGCGCGGGCGTGGTGCCGCCGCCGTAATAGACGATCGTCGCCTCGATCGTGCCGCTGTCCAGCTGCGAGCCGACGGTCGAGAGGTCGACCTGCGTGTAGTTGTGCTTCACGCCGAGCGCCGCGAGCGCCTTCTCGAGGTGAAGGCGCGTGTCGAACGGCAGGGGGCCGGTGTAGACCTTGCGTCCGGTGAGGTCGCCCCACTTCTTGATCTTGTCGCGATTCGCGGCCTTGATGCCGATGCCGCAGTCAATCGTGAAGAGCCACATCGACTGGACCGGCGGGCGCTTCACCTGCGACTTGAAGCCCTTGAACCGCCCGGCGTCGGAAGCGAACTCCTCCAGCGCGTCGTCCGAGCCGTAATAGGCGTCGATCTGCTCGGTGGCGAAGCCCTTCACCGTCATCACGGCGCCCGGCATCGGCAGCACCGTGATGCGGTACTGGGGCATCTCCTTGTTGAGCAGGTTCGCCAGCACCACCAGCACCTTCTGGCCGACCGAGCCCACCGGACCGGTGCCCCAGCGGATGTCCTTCTGCGCCCAGGCGGGCGCGGCGCCGCAAAGCGAAACGGCGGCCACTAGTGCGAAACAAAGCTTGCGCATGGCTCCTCCTCCTCCAAGGTGAAGTGCGGCCCGCCAATGTCCTCATGACCGGCTTAAGACAGACTTAACAGCGCGCCCCTGTAGGAGAATGCGGCGATGAAGATCGCCGCCGCTTTTCTCGCCGCGCTTCTCACCGGAGGGCTCGGCGCGGCCCCGGTCAAAAAGTCCGCCCAGCCGAAGCTTTCCACCAGCAATATCAGCGGCGTAGTGATAGGCGTGGGCCGGCGCGCCGGATCTCGCCGCAGCACCGCGGAGCGCGAGGCGGGCGTCTGGGTGATCGCCGAGACCGAGGACCTGCCGACCCGCTACGCGAAGATCGTGGTCACCGACGAGCACGGCCGCTTCCTCATCCCCGACCTGCCGAAGGCGAGCTACCTCGTCTGGGCGCGCGGCTACGGGCTTCTCGATTCGCACAAGGTAAAGACGACGCCGGGGCGGGTGCTCGAGATCCGGGCGCCCGTCGCGCCCAACGAAGGCTCGGCCGCGCTCTACTACCCGGCCATCTCCTGGTACGCGATGCTCGGCATACCGGGCAGGGATGAGTTTCCGATCGGCAAGGCGGAGACCCAGGAGCAGTGGCTGAACGTGGTGAAGACGAACGGCTGCATCGGCTGCCACGCGCTCGGCAACGCCGCCACGCGCACCGTGCCGCGCGAGCTCGGCAAATTCGCGAGCTCGCAGGACGCCTGGGCGCGGCGCATCAGCTCGGGGCAGGCGATGACGCAGATGACCGCGGCCGCGGGGCGCGCCGACGCGGCGCGGCTGCTGCGGCAGTTCGGCGACTGGACCGATCGCATCGCGCAGGGCGAGCTGCCCGCGGCGCGGCCGCCGCGCCCGGAAGGGCTCGAGCGCAACGTCGTGCTCACGCTCTGGGACTGGAGCGACGCGAAGGCCTACCTGCACGACGAGATCTCCACCGACCGGCGCGATCCGACGGTGAACGCCTACGGCAAGGTCTACGGCGCGACCGAGGAGAGCACCGACGAGCTGCCGGTGCTCGATCCGGTGCGCAGCGAGCCGAGCGTCGTCGTGCACCCGGTGCTCGATCCCGAGACGCCTTCGTCGCGCGACGCGCCGATGGCGCCTTCGCCGTACTGGGGCCGCGAGCCGATCTGGGACAGTCGCACCAGCCCGCACAACCCCATGATGGACGAGCGCGGCCGCGTCTGGTTCACCGCGCGGGTGCGCCGCCCGCAGACCCCGGAGTTCTGCCGACAGGGCTCGAGCCATCCCGCGGCCGAGGCCTTTCCGCTCGAGCGCTCGAACCGCCAGCTCTCGATGTTCGATCCGGCGAGCGGCAAGTTCACGCTGATCCCGACCTGCTTCACGACGCATCACCTGGTGTTCGCCGAGGACGCGAACCAGACGCTGTGGACCAGCTCGGGCGGCGCCGCGAACCCCGTGATCGGCTGGCTCGACCGCAAGGTGTTCGAGCAGACCGGCGACGCCGCGAAGGCGCAGGGCTGGACGCCGTTCGTGCTCGACACGAACGGCAACGGCAAGCGCGACGAGGACGATGAGCGGGTGGTCGCCGGAATCTACAGCGTCTCGGTCAACCCGGTCGACGGCAGCGTGTGGGGCACCTCGCTCGGCTTTCCCGGGCGCCTCGTGCGCGTCGCGCCGGGTGCCGACCCGGTGCACACCGCGCTCACCGAGGTCTACGACGTTCCGTCGCCCGGTTACGGTCCGCGCGGCGGCGACATCGACCGCAATGGCGTGATCTGGGTGTCGCTCGCGAGCGGGCATCTCGGGAGCTTCGATCGCCGCAAGTGCAAGGGGCCGCTCAACGGCCCGGCCGCGACCGGGAAGCAATGCCCCGAGGGCTGGACGCTCTATCCGCTGCCCGGGCCGCAATTCCGCAACGTCGCCGAGCCGGCGAGCGCCGAGTCGAGCTACTACACCTGGGTCGACCAGTTCGACACGCTCGGCCTGGGCAAGAACGTTCCCATCGCCACCGGCAATCTCAACGAAGGCCTGCTCGCCTTCGTCGCCGGCAAATTCGTCGTGCTACGCGTTCCGTATCCGCTTGGCTATTACACGAAGGGCATGGACGGGCGCATCGACGACGCGAAAGCCGGCTGGAAAGGCCGCGGCCTCTGGACCACCGTCGGCACGCGCGCGCCGTTCCATATGGAAGGCGGCAGCGGCAACCGGCCCAAGGTCGTGCGCTTCCAGATGCGCCCCGACCCGCTCGCCCGATAAGCAATTCGGGGACGGAGCCCGAACTCTGGCGGTCCCGCAAAAGTCATCGCGAGCAATCTCGACTGCGGGCGCCCCAAATGTCCGATTTCCCATAGCGGACATAACGTCGTAGACAATCTTTGGCGGATTTGACGATTTAGTCCGCAGTGCCGCGTCCCCCTGCCGTTATAGTTTGTAGTGAGTCCGGGTAACGCCCGGTGATGACCTTGGCAACGAGGATGCGAAATCAGTTTCTGAGCGTCGCTACAGGCTTGCTCGCGCTGTTTCCCTGCGCAGCGACTGCCGAAGACTTTGTCCAGCTATCAGCCTATTACTACGGCGAGAAGCCGCTTTATTGTTTCCGGGTCCCTTTGGAAAGGGTACGGCATCTACCGACATGGACGGGCGATGGCCAGCCGCCACTTTCCGAGGCGCAGGCGGTGGAAGTTGGATCACGGGATGTTGGACTATCGACGCCCCCTAAACGCGTTGAGTTGAATCACGTTAACGTCAACTTTGCGGCGTTCAGTGGGGACGTCTGGTATTACTTGATCGAGTACGTGGTATTCGACAGCGTCAAGGGCGATGCTCGCGTGGTTGCTGTTGTGCTCCTTGACGGGAAGTCTGTGAAGAGAACGCAGGTCGGTTGTTCCGATTCCTTCTAGAGCACAGACTGCGGGGATGGATTGAAGCCGCGCGATCTGCTCGGCTTAAGCGCGTTCCTGGCGCTCTCCCTGGGGGTCGGCGCTTTGGGAGGCGTTGCGACCGCTAAGAGCGTGGGCACCTGGTACCAGGGGCTTGCCAAACCTCCTTTCAATCCGCCCGACTGGGTGTTCGCGCCGGTGTGGACGATGCTCTACGTCCTGATCGCCGTTGCGGGCTGGCGCGTCTGGCGTCGTCGCGGCCTTTCCGGTGCGCGGCTCGAGTTTGGGATGTACGCGGCGCAACTCGCGCTCAACTTGGCGTGGTCGTTCCTCTTTTTCGGCCAGCGCATGATCGGGGCCGCGTCGGTGGAGATTGGCGTGTTGCTCGCGGCGATCGTCGCGAATGCCGTGCTCTTCTGGCGTGTCGATCGCCCGGCGGGATGGGTCCTCGCGCCCTACGCGACTTGGGTCGCTTTCGCCAGTCTGCTGAACTTGGCGCTCTGGCAGCTCAACTGAGTCGCTATGATCCGTCCCAAATTTGCGGGGCTATTCAGGGAGTGAATCGGCTTACCAGGCCGGCGGCGTTCTATTTCCCCGGCGGGAAGTTGGCCAGCATCTCGGCGACCACTTCGTTGATTCGTTGCTGCTGCTGCTGAGGCGAGGAGACCGGGTCTACGACGCGCGAGGCGGTGGCGCGCCACAAGAGCGACTTGGTCTTCGGGTCGACGAAGTCCAGGACCAGCGTGCCTTCCTTCTGCTCGATGGGCTTGCTCTTTGCCCCACCGACCGACACCCGTCCGGCCCTGCCGACGGGAATGCCGACCGACACGCCTACGGCCGTCGCCCCGCCGTAGGTGGTCTTCCCCGAAAGCTGCATGCCAATGAGGAAATCGGGGGTCGCCGCAGCCGGGACACGTCCCTTGGCCTGGAGCTGCGTGTCCACGGTGTTCCGGATTCTCTTCACCAGCAGCTCGTCGCTCGCCGCGTTGCCGGTGGCGGGCATCCAGGCGAAGCTCTTCAAGGCAGCGAAATCCGCTGCCGTGTCGTAGTCGACGGTCGCCGCGGGCGGCGTAGCGCATCCGGCGAGGCTGATAGCCGCCACTACTGCAAGCACGGTTTTCATGGCGCTTGCATTGTGCGAGGCCGTTGAAGGAGCAGATTGATCTCCGTCAAAGCCTTGCGCCGGGCGGCACATGTGGCTGCGACATGGATGCCTTGCGGCTGCCTGACAATCGCCGCATGAGACTCTTCATCGTATTGTTCGCCGCGCTCTTCGCGCTCGCCGCGTGCCATCGCGAAGGTCCGGCGGAGAAGGCCGGGCGCAAGCTCGATCAGGCGGGCCGCGACCTGCGCGACGCCGTCAAGGGCGACAAGTAGAGTTCGGGCTCCGTCCCCGGATGCGAAAAAGGGGTCGGGACCCTTTTTTCGCCCTGCGATACCTTGGTTCGCTAAAAAAGGGTCCTGACCCCTTTTTCTAGGCAGCCAGCGTGCCGGCCTGGTAGTCGCGGATCGCCTGCTCGATCTCTTCGCGCGTGTTCATGACGAAGGGGCCGTACTGCACGATCGGCTCGCCGATCGGGCGTCCGGCAAGCAACAGGAATTTCGCTGCGCTGCTCCCTGCGTGGAGCTCCACGGATCCTTTGTCGGTAAAAGCAGCGGCGGCATGCGGCTCGATGCCGTCGAGCGCGCCTTCGTACACATAGGCGAAGGCGTTGTAGCCGTCCTTCACCGGATGCGTGAACGTGCCGCCCGCCGGCAGATGCACGTCGAAATACGTGGCATCCGTGGGCGTCGGAGGCACCGGCGCCTTCACGCCCTGGAATTCACCGGCGATGACTCGCACTTTGCCGCTTCCGGCAAGCAGAACTTCCGGGATGTCCGAAGCCTGGAGATCGCGATAGCTCGCGCGCTTCATCTTCTCCTTGGCCGGCAGGTTGATCCAGAGCTGGAAGCCGCGCATGCGGCCGCGCTCCTGCTGCGGCATCTCGGAATGGATGATGCCGCGCCCGGCGGTCATCCATTGCACGCCGCCCGACTTGAGGTTGCCTTTGTTGCCGAGGTGGTCCTCGTGCAGCATGTGGCCGTCCAGGATATAGGTCACCGTCTCGAAGCCGCGATGCGGATGCGCCGGGAAGCCGGCGATGTAGTCGTTCGCGTCGTCGGAGGAGAACTCGTCCAGCATCAGGAACGGATCGAGCCTCGCGAAGTTGGATTGGCCGAGGCTGCGGCGCAGCTTCACGCCGGCGCCGTCGGAGGCGGGGATGGAGCGGATGATCTGCTTTACGGTGCGGGAGGTCATGGTCGTCCTTATATGAGGGCGCAGCGCCGGCGATTCAACCGCGCTATCGCCACACCTCGTCCGCGACCTCGACCAGCCGGCGGAGTTTCGCCCACTGCTCGGCTTCGCCGAGCGAGTTGCCTTCCTCGGTCGAGGCGAAGCCGCACTGGCCGGAGATGCAGAGCTGCTCGAGCGGCCTGTACTTCGCGGCCTCGTCGATGCGGCGCTTCAGCTCGTCCTTGCTCTCGAGCTCGCCTCGCTTGGTCGTCATGATCCCGAGGACCGCGGTCTTGCCCTTCGGCAGCCGCCGCAGCGGCTCGAAGCCGCCCGAGCGCGCGTCGTCGTATTCCATGAAATAGCCGTGCACGTTGATCCGCTCGAAGATCAGCTCCTCGACCGCCGCGTAGCCGCCGCTGCCCATGTATGTGGATTTGTAGTTGCCGCGGCACATGTGCATGGTGACCGCCATGCCCGGTGGGATGTCCGACACCGCGGTGTTGATGAGGCCGGCGTAGAGCTCGCCGAGCTTCCGCGGATCGTCGCCCCGCTCGCGCATCTTCGCCCGGTATTTCTCGTCGCAAAGCATCGCGATGAACACCTCGTCGAGCTGGAGATAGCGGCAGCCGGCATCGGCAAAGGCGCGCACCACCTTGCGGTAGGCCTGGCCGAGATCAGCGAGCATCTGCTCGTTCGTCGGATACACCTTGCGGTCGACGGGCACGGCGACCGGCCGGCCGTAGAGCGCGGAAGGCGCGGGAATGGTCATCTTCGGCGTGCGCCCGGTATGCGCCTTCACGAAGCGGAAGTGCTCGAGCATCGGATGCCCGTTTGCGTCGATCCGGCCGGTCACCTTCACGCCTTCCGATCGCGTGTTGACGCCGGCGAAGGCGACGCCTCCCTCGGCGATGTGCTTCTCGATGCCGTTCAGCCCCCAGAGGAAATCGAGGTGCCACCAGGAGCGGCGGAACTCGCCGTCGGTGATCGACTGCAGCCCGGCCTGCTCCTGCGCGCGGATCACCCGCTCGATCTCGCGGTCTTCGACCGCCTTCAGCGCCTCGGCGCCGATTTCGCCCCTGGCGCGCTTCTCGCGCGCCGCCTTCAGCGCCGGCGGGCGAAGCAGGCTGCCGACATGGTCAGCGCGGAACGGCGGCTGGGTGCGTTGCATGATTTCTCCACGATGGCGAAGCGCGGCCGGCCATTCTACGATGCCGGTCCATGAGGATCATCGGCATCGCCGGCAGCCTGCGCAGCGGCTCCTTCAACGCCTCGCTCCTGCGCGCCGCGGTCGAGGAGTGTCCGAAGGAAGCGACGATCGAAGTCGAATCGATCCGCGGCGTGCCGCTCTACGACGGGGATGTCGAAGCTCAGGGCTTTCCTTCGAAAGTGTCCGAGCTGAAAGAGAAAATCGCGGAAGCACAGGCGCTGCTCCTCGTCACGCCCGAGTACAACAACTCGATCCCGGGCACGTTCAAGAACGCGATCGACTGGCTGACGCGCCCGCCGGCCGATGTGCCGCGCGTCTTCAAGGGCAAGCCGGTAGGCGTCATCGGCGCGTCGCCCGGCGCGTACGGCACGGTGCTCTCGCAGACGGCGTGGCTGCAGGTGCTGCGCACCCTGCGCACGCGGCCCTACCACGGCGAGCTCCTCTATGTCGGCAATGCGGCGAAGGTGTTCGACGCGTCGGGCAAACTGGTCGACGAGACGATTCGCAAGCGGCTGCGCGCTTACCTGGAGGGGTTCGTCGCTTTCATCGCCGGCCGCTAGGCGCCGCGCCAGCCTTCGGCGGCGCGCCGGAAGCTCTGCGCCGATTGCCGGCGAAACGCGCTGCCGTCCCAGGCGTGCCGCTCCACGGCGACGCTGCCCGGCGCGACGCGCAGCACGTTAAAGGCGTTCGCCTCGCCGCGGCCGCGCGTCGAGGTGGCGGTGCCCGCCTGAACGACGAGCGCAGCGAAGCCCGCGATGCGGTAGCGCTCCGCGGTATGGCCGGCATGGCTCGCATGCAGGTGGCCGGCGAGCAGCAAATCGGCGCCGCAGCGCGCGAAGGCGCTCATCGCCATCGCCGCACGGCCGACGAGCTGGCGCTTCGCGTAGGGCGGGGGCAGGTCGAATGGATGGTGCGTGACGACGACCTTGGTGAGGCCGGGCGGAAGCCGGCAAAGCCGCGCGTGCACCCGCTCGATCTGCCGCGCGTTGATGCGTCCGCCCTTGATGACAGCCGAGCGGGCCGTGTTGACGCCGAGCACGGCGAGCTCGTCGTCGACGTACTCCGGTTCCACCGTTTCCGCGAAATGGCGCCGGTAGCGCGAAAGCGGGTGGAAAAGACGCTGATAGAGGTCGTAGAGCGGCACGTCGTGGTTGCCCGGGACGACCAGCTTCGCGCCCGGCAACGTATCGACAAAGGCGCGCGCTTCGCGGAACTGCCAGGGGCGCGCCCGCTGGGTAAGGTCGCCCGACACGGCGACCAGATCGGGGTTTTGCGATTCGATCGCTTCGCGCAGTGGATCGAGGATATTCGGAGCGATCCGGCCGAAATGCAGATCGGAGAGGTGGACCAGCACCCTCACGGCGCGACCACGCGCAGCGCGCCCGGCCGGATGCGGTAGTCGAGCGGCAGCTCCATCGGCTCGATCTCGCCGTCGCGCGCGACCAGCAGGCGCTTGTGGCGGCGGCTGTCGATGCGCAGGCGGCGCACTGTGCCCGCTTCGAAGTCGTCTCCCCGGTCGAGGCGTCCGAGCAGCGCGCGCAGGGCCAGCAAGACCAGCCCTCCGCGCCCGCGGCGCGCGAGATAGAGGCTGAGCACGCCCTGGTCGAGGCGCTCGCGCACGCCGATGTCGAAGCCCTCCATCCGGTAGACATTGTTGCCGATGAAGACGAGCGGCGTGCGCCGGCGGTGCTCGGCCTCGCCGACCTCCAGGCGAAGGTGCAGGAACGGATGCGCGCGCAGCGCGTTGAGCGCCGCCCAGAGCATCGCGTGCCACTTGCTGCGCCCCAGGCGCCGCCGCTGCTTCTCGCGCCGGCGCACCATCGACGGATAGAGGCCGATGCTCGAGTTGTTGATGAACACGCGTCCGTTCACCTCGCCGACGTCGACCGCTCGCACGTTCCCCTCGACCGCCACGCGCACCGCCTGGGCGAGATCGTCGGGAATGCCGAGGTCGCGCGCGAAATGGTTGAGCGTGCCGAGCGGCAGCACGGCGAGCGGGATGCCGCTGCCGGCGAGCACCGAGGCGACCGCGCTCACCGTGCCGTCGCCGCCCGCGACGATCACGCATTTCGGTTTCGCTCCCAGGGCTTCTGCGGCAAGCCGCAAGAGGGAATTTCCATCATGCGCGAGCGCGACGCGCGCGTGCGCGCCGGCCTCGCGGAAGTGGCCTTCGATATTCGCGGCGAGGCCGTCGCCGTGGCCACCGCCCGAGGCGCCGTTAACGAGGACGGGTAGCGTGCCAGGCATGCACGCCGGCGAGGCAAATAACGAGCCAGGCGCCGCTCCAGGCGAGCGCGCCGAGCACGTCGCCCAAGTAATGCACGCCGAGCGCCATGCGCGAATAGCCCACAAGGAGGATGAGCAGGGCGGCCGCGGCGCGCCAGAGGCGGCGCGACCTCGGATAACGGAAGGCGAGATAGGCGGCGAGCATGCCGTAGAACAGCGTCGACGCCGCGACGTGGCCGCTTGGAAAGCTGTAGGTGTTGAGCGCCAGGATCGGGTTCTCGAGCACCGGGCGGCTGCGCTGGACGAGGAGCTTGAGCGCGGCGTTGAGGAGCATGCCGCACGGCACGGCGAGCGCGACGCCCGCCGCCCAGTCCCAGGCCCGGCGTCGTCCGAGCAGCAGCACGAACAGCGTGCTGTAGGCGAGGATAGCTACCTGCGAGTGCAGGTTCGTCCAGAACTGCAGGGCGAAGGCGAGCCGCGTGTACGGCGCGACGACGACGCGGTCGGCGAGCCAGACGTCGAGGTGCGAGATCGGCCCGCCATAAAGTACGTCGGCAGCGATCGCGAGCCACGCCGCGGCGAGCGCGGCCGCGCGCTTCATCTCCTGGGTGACATTGCGAATAGGTCGCCCCCGCGAAGGCGGGGGCCTAGTCTCTTTTTGCGCCGGTCCAGCCGTTGGCGGTGATGTCGAAGGCGATTCCGTCCGGGTCGTGGAACTTCACCTCGTAGAACCCGCCGCCCTCGCTTGGCTCGCCCATCCAGTGGCGCCCGCCCGCCGCCTCGATGCGCGCCTGCGCCTCGGCGACGTCGTCGACGATGAAGCCGAAATGGTGCACGCCGACGAAGTCGCGGCCGCGGCTGCCGGCGAACTCCTCCTTCTTGTAGTGCAAGAGCGCGAGGTTGATCACGCCGTCGCTCAGGTACACGCCGTG
>DASQYN010000474.1:0-3308 GCA_035639215.1 Burkholderiales bacterium | reverse complement strand
ATCTATGGTGCCCTTTCGTGGAAATGGCTGAGTGCGAAGCTCTCCTACAGCATCGGCGACAAGACCTTCGGACTGGCAGATAGCCAGGGCACCTATTACCTCGATCTCAGCGCGAGCTATCCGCTCAACGACAAGATCAGTTTGATCGCTCACTACGGCGTACAGAAGTACAAGGGTCAGGATCCGGCTCTCAGCGTGAGCAACGACGATGCAGCGTCGTATAACGACTGGAAGCTCGGGGTGACCTATGCGCTGCCGAAGGATTTCGTGGTCGGCGCGTACTACACGGACACCGACATGACCGACACGCAGAAAGCCTTCTACACCACGCCGGCCGGCCGGCAGATCGGCAAGGGCACGGGAACAATCTACATCCAAAAGGCCTTTTGACATGAAACTCGTCACCGCCATCATCAAGCCGTTCAAGCTCGACGAGGTCCGCGAGGCGTTGTCGGCGATCGGCGTGCAGGGCATCACGGTCACGGAAGTGAAGGGCTTCGGCCGGCAGAAGGGCCATACCGAGCTCTACCGCGGCGCCGAGTACGTCGTGGACTTCCTGCCCAAGGTGAAGGTCGAAGCGGCGATCAAGACGGAGCTTCTCGAGCAGGCGATCGAGGCGATCGAGAAGTCGGCCAATACCGGCAAGATCGGCGACGGCAAGATCTTCGTGTTCGATCTCGAGAAAGTCATCCGCATCCGCACCGGCGAGACCGATGCGGCGGCGCTCTAAAGGAACGGCAATGAAGAAACTCATGGCATTGGCAGCACTGCTCGTCTCGTTCGCCTTCGCCGGCTTCGCGCTGGCGCAGGACAAGCCCGCCGCAGCTCCGGACAAGCCGGCCGCGGCCGCTCCAGCCGCGCAGCCGGCGGCCGTACCGGCAGCCACGCCGGCGCCGCAGCCTAACAAAGGCGATGTGGCCTGGATGCTGACCTCGACCGCGCTCGTGTTGATGATGAGCGTCCCGGCGCTCGCACTGTTCTACGGCGGGCTGGTCCGCTCGAAGAACATGCTCTCGGTCCTGATGCAGGTGTTCGTGGGCTTCTCGCTGGTGACGGTGCTATGGTGCATCTACGGCTATAGCCTCGCGTTCACCGAGGGGAACTCGTTTTTCGGCAGCTTGACCGAGCGACTCTTCCTCAAGGGCACATTCGATCCGGCCACCGGTAACTTCGCGAACGCCGCCACCTTCAGCAAGGGCGTGGTGCTCCCCGAGCTCGTGTACGTGGCGTTCCAAGCCACGTTCGCGGCAATCACCTGCTGTCTTATCCTCGGCTCGCTCGCGGAGCGCGCGAAGTTCTCGGCCATTCTCATCTTCCTGGCCATCTGGTTCACGTTCAGCTACACGCCCGTTGCCCACATGGTTTGGTTCTTCCCTGGGCCCGACGCCTTTACGGATCCGAAGACGGTAGACGCAGTGGCGGCCAAGGCTGGCCTGATCTGGCAATGGGGCGCTCTGGACTTCGCTGGCGGCACGGTTGTGCACATCAACTCTGGCGTCGCCGGGCTGGTCGGCGCTTATCTGCTCGGCAAGCGCATCGGCTTCGGCAAGGAAGCCATGCCGCCGCATAACGTGACCATGACGATGATCGGGGCCGCGCTGCTGTGGACGGGATGGTTCGGCTTCAACGCCGGGTCGGCGCTAGAGGCGAACGGCTCCGCCGCGCTCGCGTTCATGAACACCTACTTGGCGACCGCTTGTGCGGTGCTGTCCTGGATGGCCGGCGAGTGGCTCATCAAGGGCAAGCCGAGCATGGTCGGTGCGGCCTCCGGCGCAGTAGCCGGCCTCGTGGCGATTACCCCGGCGGCGGGCAACGTCGGCATTCCGGGCGCCTTCGTGATCGGCATTGCGGTTGGCCTGGTCTGCCTCTGGGGAGTGAACGGGCTGAAGAAGATGCTTGGCGCGGATGACGCGCTCGACGTGTTCGGCGTGCACGCGGTCGGCGGAATCTTCGGCGCGCTAATGACAGGCGTATTCAACTCCCCGGACCTAGGCGGCCCCGGCTCGATCCAGGACTGGGTGACGATGAAAGTCGGCTATCCGGGAATCGGCGCGCAGCTGTGGATCCAGGCCAAGGCGGTCGGCCTGGTCGTCATCTGGACGGCGGTCGTCGCCTTCGTCGCGTTCAAGATCGCCGACCTCATCGTCGGCCTGCGGGTAAGCGAGGAGGAAGAGCGGGAAGGCCTCGACATCAACTCGCATGGCGAAGTGGCCTACCACTCGTAAGCGGCATCGAGTACCGACAAAGGGCGCTCCGGCGCCCTTTGTCGTTTCGGTTACCATGCGGCGCGATGACGGAGGACGTCCGCAACGGGGCGGAGCGGCTGCTTGGCGAGCGAACGATTGCGCGCCATGCAGAGCGAATCGCCCTAGTCAGCGGCGATACCGCCGTCACTTACGCAGAGCTGGCCCGCAGCGTCCGCGCGGCGAGCGCCGCGCTGCGCCGCCTCGGCGTGGCTCCCGGGGAGCGCGTGCTGCTGCTCATGCGCGACACGCCGCAATTCGCGGCGGCGTGGCTCGGGGCGGTGCGCGCCGGCGCAGTGGCCATCGCGCTCAATAATCGCCTGTCGGAGGCCGATTACCGGCACATCCTCGCCGACAGCGAGGCGCGCCTCGTCATCGTGGAAGACCGGTTCACGACGGCACGCCCGGACCTGAACGCCGAGCTGGCAGGCGAGCGGCGCATCGCCGTCGCCGGGCAATGCCCGCCGGGATCGCCGTCCTGGGACGAGCAATGCCAGGCTGCACCGGTCGACGAGCCGGCTTTTCGCGCCGACGACGATTCGCCGGCCTTCGCGCTCTACAGCTCAGGCACGACCGGCCGGCCGAAAGGCATCGTCCACGCACACCGCGTCTTTCGCCATGTGGGTGCTGCGTTCCGCACCCTCGGCATCGGCGCGGGCGAGCGGGTGTTCGGCACCTCGAAGTTCTTTTTTGCCTACGGCCTGGAGCACGGGCTGCTCGCGCCGCTCGCCGGCGGCGCTACCGCGCTGCTCTATCCGGACTGGCCGGATGCCGAGGCTGTGACCACGCTGGTGAAGCGCCACCGACCGGCCGCGCTCTTCAGCGTGCCGACCACCTACCGCCGCCTGCTCGCCGAGCCCCCGGAACGGCTCGCGCCCTTCGCCGCCGTGCGTCGCTTCGTCGCCGCCGGCGAGCGGCTCACGCCGCAACTTGTCGAGCAGTGGAAGCGGGCGACCGGCGGCGAGCTGCTGAACCTCTTCGGCATGTCGGAAACTTTCTGCGCCTGCATGATGGCCCCACCGGGCGATTCGGACGGCAACCGGACGGGCAAGCCGTTCCCCGGCG
>DASQYN010000473.1:0-11620 GCA_035639215.1 Burkholderiales bacterium | reverse complement strand
CTCGTCGCCGACGACAACGTCGACTTCGCCACCACCTTCGCCGGGATGCTGCGCTCGCTCGGCCACGAGGCGCACGTGGCCCACGACGGCGAGGCGGCGCTGGATGCCGCCCGCCGCCTGCGCCCGCAGGTCGCCTTCCTCGACATCGGCATGCCGAAGCTGAACGGCTTCGATCTCGCGCGAGCGCTGCGCGCTTCGCCCGAGACGGCGCACGCGATTCTCGTCGCCGTGACCGGCTGGGGCCAGCCGCACGACCGCCGCCGGGCCCTGGAGGCCGGCTTCGACTATCACATGGTCAAGCCGCTCGACTTCGAGAAAGTGCGCGAGCTGCTCGCGCGCTAGCGCACGGCGGTGCCGCTCAGTGATCTTCGATGCGCGGGATGTTGTCCTCGGCGGGACCGCCCGTGTCGGGGTCGATCCATTCCGAGATGCCGAGCTCGGACTCGGCTTCCTGCAGCGACTCGCCCGCCTCGACCTCGTCGGCGGCGCCGTCGGCGAGCAGGTCGGCCTCCGCCTCGGCGAGCGTGGCGTAGGGCCCGTGGCTCTCGCCTTTCGCCTTCTCCCAGTAGAAGCCGTCGGGACGCTCGATGACGTGGCCGGCGAGCGGCGCGGCCTCCGGGGCGATTCTCTCGTCGGCGAGCCCGCGGGAGCGGGGTTTCTTCGAGCCGTTTTTCGAACCTGAGCTTTGGGCTTTGCGCGGCATGGCGGAATCCTACGCCAAAATCCGCGCCAGCATGCAAGAAAGAAAATCGCTCGACGCGGCTGCGCGGCATCGCGCTGTTCGAGCGCGACGGCACGCGTGCCGCCGACGCGCTGTTCGCCGGCGAGTTCGTCTTCGAGCGGCTTTCCATGCCGCAGTGGGCGGGCGTGGCAGCGGCCTTCTGCGGCATCGGCCTCGCCTTCGCCGACGGCTTCTTCACCGAGCAGGACACCTGGCTGGGCGACTCGTGCGGCGTCATCGCCGCGCTGCTCTGGGCGGCGACCACGGTGCTGATCCGCGCCACGCGGCGCGCATCCGCCAGCGCGGCCAAGACGCTCTTCTACCAGCTCGCCGTTTCCGCCGTGGTGCTTCCCGCCACGTCGTTGCTGATGGGAGAAGCGGGCGTGCGAAGGCTGGGCGGCACGGCGCTCGCCGTCCTCGTCTATCAGGGCGGCATCGTCGCCTTCGCGAGCTACCTCGCCTGGTTCTGGCTGCTCACCCGCTACTACGCGGCGCGCCTCTCGGTGCTGTCGTTCCTCACGCCGATGTTCGGCGTCGCCTGCGGGTGGCGTTCCTCGGCGAGCCGCTAAGCGGGCGATTCGGTCTCGCGGCGCTGGCCGTCGGCGCCGGCATCGCCGCGGTCAACCTGCGGCGCTGAGGCCGCCTCGGCGGCGAGCAGCTGGGCGATGTCGCGCCGCCCCTGCTCGGAGGCGGCGATCAGCTTGGTCACGTCGTGGCGGTGCGGCGCGTTGTCGCGGATCTGCCGCTCGTCGTACTCGCGGAAGCGCTCGACGATGCTTTTCACGCTCGCTGCTTCCATGCCCAGGGTCTGCAACAGGATGGCGGCGGCGTCGAGCGCCGAGCCGACCAGCTCGCGCACCGCCGGCACGCCCATCGCCGCGTACTCGTAGGCCTCGGTGCGGCTGCGCGCGCGGGCGACGATCGCCAGGTCGGGGAAGCGGCCGCGCACGCGGCGCACCACGGTCATCGCCGCTTCGGGGTCGTCGAGCGCGACGAGCAGCACGCGCGCCCGCGCCGCGCCCGCCTGCTCGAGCAGATCGAGCCGGGTGGCGTCGCCGTAATAGGCCTTCCAGCCGAAGCGCCGCACGGTGTCGATCTGGCCGGGGTCGTGGTCGATCACCGTCGCGCCGATGCCGAGGCCGCGCAGCACCCGCACCGCCACCTGGCCGAAGCGGCCGAAGCCGGCGACGATCACCGGATTCGCCTCGGCGATGACGTCGGGGGCGCGCGCCTCGCGGCGGCGGCCGAGGCGCGGCTGCACGACGCGCTCGTAAAGCATGACGAGGAAAGGCGTGGTGAGCATCGACACTGCGACCGCGGCGTTGAGGATCGCCGCGGTCGCGGGCGGCAGCACGCCGCCGGCGGCGCCGAAGATGACGAACGCGAACTCGCCGGCCTGCGAGAGCGCCACGGCGAAGAGCGAGGCGTCGCCGGTGCCGCAGTAGAACGGCCGCGCGATGGCGTAGAGCAGGGCCATCTTCAGCGCGACGATGCCGAGCGCGAGGCCGAGCACGGCGAGCGGCGCCGCGGCGAACAGGCCGACGTCGATCGACATGCCCACCGCCATGAAGAAGAGCCCGAGCAGCAGGCCCTTGAACGGATCGATGTCGAGCTCCAGCTCGTGGCGGTACTCGCTGTCGGCGAGCATCACGCCGGCGAGGAAGGCGCCGAGGCCCATCGACAGGCCGACCGCCTCGGAGAGCGCGGCGGCGCCGAGCACCAGGAACAGCGCGAAGCCGATGAACACCTCGCGCAGGCGCGTCTCCGCCATGGTGCGCAGGAGCGGCCGCACCAGCAGGCGGCCGGTGGCGATCAGCGCGACGATGAAGGCGAGGGCCTTCGCCGCGTCGGTCCAGCGGAACGACTGCGCTTCGCCGCCGAGGAAGCCCACCACGAGCAGGATCGGCACGACGGTGAGGTCCTGGAACAGCAGCACGGCGAAGGACGCCTGGCCGCCTGGCGTGGCGAGCAGGTTCTTCTCGCCGAGCGTGGCGAGGCCGATGGCGGTCGAGGACATGGCGAAGGCCATGCCGGCGATCAGCCCGACCGCCAGCGGCTGGCCGAGCAGCGCCGCGACCGCAGTGATGGCTCCTGTCGTGAGCGCGACCTGCGCCGTGCCGAGGCCGAAGATCGAGCGGCGCAGCGCCCAGACGCGCGAGGCGTTGAGCTCGATGCCGACGAGGAAGAGCAGCAGCACGACGCCGATCGCGCCGAAGCCGAGCACGGTCTGCGGATCGGCGATGAGGCGCAGCCCCCAGGGGCCGATGGCGATGCCGGCGACGAGATAGCCGAGCACCGCGCCGAGGCCGAGGCGCTTGAAGAGCGGCACGGCGACGATTCCCGCCGCGAGGTAGATCAGTGCCTGCTGCAGGAATCCGTCGCTGTCCATAGTTAGAATGTTCTCATGGAGGCGAAAGCTGCATCTTGGAAGCTAAACCCGTAGACGTTCAGCAGTTCAAGGTCGGCATGCGCACGCTCGCCGGCGCGGTGAACATCATCACCAGCACGAACGCCGGCCATCGCTACGGCATGACCGCCACCGCGGTGTGCTCGGCGAGCGCCGAGCCGCCGACGGTGCTCGCGTGCATCAACAAGCTCGCCACCACGCACGACGCGGTGGCGAAGAGCCAGGTGTTCTGCGTCAACGTGCTGCGCGCCGAGGACTGGGAGCTCTCGACCACCTTCAGCGGCGGGCAGATGGGCGAAGCGCGCTTCAAGACGGGCAACTGGACGCGCCTCACCACCGGCTCGCCGGTGCTGGTCGACGCGCTGGTGTCCTTCGACTGCCGGGTGGTGAAGAAGCTGGTGCACGGTACGCACACCATCTTCCTCGGCGAGGTGGAGCAGATTCTGATCGGCAAGAAAGGCAAGCCGCTGCTTTACTCCGATGGTCAGTACGCGAAGCTCGCTTCGCTCACCCTCGGCGAGCCGCTTCCCGAAGGTCTCGATTACTGGGGCTTTTGACCCTCAAAGGCAGGGGCTTTTGAACCTCGACCGCAGGGTCTGGGTCGTGGTGTCGGCGAACTTCGTCGCCGTCGCCGCGCGCATGAGCCTGGTCACCTTCCTCGGCATCTATTTCGTGCGCCACGCGGGCATTTCGCTCGGCACGGTGGGCGTCGCGTTCCTTTGCGAGAGCCTGATGCGCGGCCTCGCCGCGCCGATGTTCGGCGCGCTCTCCGACCGGATCGGCCGGCGCTCGTTGCTCATCGCCTCGGCGCTCGCTACGGCGGCGGTGCTGCCCTGCTTCCTTCTCGTCGACGGACCGGCCGTGCTCATTGCGTGGAGCCTCGCGCTCGGCCTCACCGGCGCGGTCAACATGCCGGTGGCGAGCGCGCTGCTTCTCGACCTCGCGCCGGCCGAGCGGCGCCAGTCGGTGCTCGCGCTCAACTACACGGCGATGAGCGTCGCCTATACGCTTGGCGTCATGCCTGCCGGCTATGTGGCGCAGCGCGGCTACGGGCTGCTCGCCGAGGTGAGCGCCGCCGGCTATCTCCTGGTCGCCGCGCTCTACGGCGCGGCGCTACGCAGCCCGCTCGCTCTGGAGCGAGCCCGCGGCGCCTCCGTGCTGCGCGATACCGTGTCCGCCTTCGCCGACGCGCGCTTCCTCGGCTTCGCGAGCCTGGCGCTTGCCTTTCCGCTGAGCATGGGCATGGTGGTGACCGCCTCGCCGCTGTTCGCCGCGGACCGCGGCCTCGGCGAGGGCTACATCGGCCTGGTGCTCGGCGGCAACAGCATTCTCGTCGCCGCGGCCGCGCTGCCGGTCGCCGCGCGCATTGAACCGATGGGGCCTTTCCGCCTGCTCGGCGCGGCAGCGCTGGTGGTGGCGCTCGCCTTCCTGTGCTACGGCCTGGTGCCGGACGCGGCGGCGGCGCTTTTCGTCGGCACCGTGATATTCAGCTTCGGCGAGATCGTCTTCAGCTCGGCGGTGCCGGCGGCGGTGGCGCGCCTCGCGCCGCCCGGAGCGCGGGGCGCCTACCAGGGCGGCTGGGCCCTCGTCGCGTCGCTCAGCATGGGAAGCGCGCTGGTGCTGAGCAGCTTCCTGAGAGACGCGGCGGGGTGGGGCGGCGCGTGGATCGCGTTCGCCGCGCTCGCTGCGGCGGCCGGCGCGGCGTTCGTGCTGCTGCGCGGGCGCTTTCAGAAGCTATAGGCGAGCGACGCGCCGGCGCCCCAGTCGGGGCTGCCATCGGCGAAGCCCTTGAAGAGATAAGCCTGACCGCGCCACGTGCGGTCGAAGCGCCGGTTGAAGAAGCCCATCAGCTCGCGCTGCGCGAGCGGCAAGGGCGAGCCCTCCTGACGCAGATACACCTCGAAGCCCAGGCTGTCCGTTGCGCTCACCGGGCGGCTCAAGCCCAGATAGCCGTAGAACACGTTGTCCAGGTTCACGATCGGCGAGTCGCCGAAGAGCGTGTAGCCGAAGCTGCCATAGGCGGTGAAGCGCTCGAGCGCGCGGTAGCCGTCGATCTGCACCGAGGCATCGGTGCTGCCGGTGCCGAGCCCGGCATTCTCGTCGCCTGTGGGCAGCTTCACCTTGGCGGTGAGATCGAAACCGGCACGCGAAGCGGCGTCGTAGTGAAGCGCGTACGTTCCGGACACCGTGCTGTCGCCGATTCCCGAGGAGTGCGCTATCGCGGTACGGCCGCCCACCGGGCCGACGCCCGGGATGACCGTGGTCGCGCCATCGACATCGAGGTAAGGCACGGTGAGCTTCAAGACCAAGGGACCGTTCTCGTAGCGGAGCTCGAGCGGCACCGAGACGATGGTGGTGTCGATGGATCCGCCGTAAGTGCCGGTGCTGTAGTGCAGGCCGGTGCCGATGCGCCAGGCGCCGTCGGCAGCGAAGGCACCGTGCGCGAGGCAAAGCGCAACCAGCGCAAGGATGCTGCGCATCTCTCGGCTTCGTCAGCCGCGGCTCAGCGACCGCGCACGGCGCGCTCGGGTCGCTCCGGCCGCTCCGGACGCTCGGGCCGCTCGGGCTTTTCCGGGCGCGCCGCAACCTCGGGACGCTCGCTGCGCGCGATCCGGTCCTGGCCGGGCGCCTTGTCCGAGCGCATGACGTCGCCTAGGCGAATGCCCATCGCATTGGCAATCTCGCCCCAGCCCTTGCCGTCGGCGCGCGCGTGGAGGACGGACTCAAGGGCCGTTTCGAGCTGCGCCGTCGTGGGATTGGCGATGTTCTGCTGGCCGAGCTTCGCTTCGGTGAGCGACAGCGCGATGTTGATCTCGCCGTTGCCGAGCGGCTTGGCCGGCGTCGCGAAGCTCGTCGTGCCGATCTTGAAGTCGGTGCTGGTGCGCAGGCCGCTCACGAGCGTCTGCGCGTTGTCCTTCGAGCCGGCGAGCGTCGCGTATTTGTCGACCAGCGCGTCGGTCGACTGCGCGGCTGCCAGCGCCGGCGCGCCGAGCAGCGCGAGCGCGGCAAGTAACGGAGCGAGGGATCGTTTCGACATGGAGCCTCCTTGAATTTCTTGGCGGCATGCTAAGCGCAGGTGCGCGCCTCGCGAAGGCCCTGGATCACAGGGCCGATGCTTCATCCGGACTAGGCGGCGCGTTACTTCGTTGTCGCCGCAGCCCGACGCTCAGAAGATGTTCAGCACCGGCGGTCGGTGATACTCGAGCTGGAACTCGTCGAGCAGCTCGCGCACGCGCTCGATCGGATGGAAGCTGATCTCCCAGCTGAAGTGCGTCGCGCGGCCGTCGGCCTCGAGCAGCTCGTGCACCAGCTCCTCGCGCAGGGTACAGCCCTGCGTGCAGCCCACGTAGATGACCTCGTCGCCGTCCCACAGCTCGTACACGCCCGGCGTATCGGGCGCCGCGGTGACGAGCGCCGCGAGAACGAGCCACCGGGGGCTGCGCATCGCCATGCCGAAGTCTGCGCGCCTGCGGCTGACAAAAGCCTTAGCGCTTACCTCGTCCCGGCTGTCGCGCTCAGGGTCTTCAGGAATTCGGCGAGATCGGCGATGTCGTCCGGCGACAGGCTGGCATCGTTGTGCCGTACCGCGTCCTCGAGCGAGGCGACCGAGCCGTCGTGCATGTAAGGCGCCGTCAGCGCGACGTTGCGCAAGCTCGGCACGCGAAAGCCGCGCACGATCGCGCCGTCAGAGAAGAGCGCGCCGGCGTGGCAGGTGCTGCACGCGGTGATGAAGCGCTTAAGGCCGCGCTGCGCGGCGAGCGGATAGCCGGCCGCAGCGCTCGTATCGGCGCCGGCGAGGGCATCGCGGAATTCGTCGAACGGCGTGCGACCGGTGACCAGCGTCTGCTGGAAGGCGGCGAGCGCGGCGCCCGCATCGGCGAACACCCTCTCGTCGTCGCGGCCGGCGGCGGCGCCGAAGGCCGCGGCATAGTCGCTCGCATACGCGGAGCGCAGGAGCTTCGCGACGCGCCCTGCGCTCGAGGCCATCTCCTTCGGCTCGGTGAGCGGCCGCAGGCTCTGCGCGGCGAGGCTCGCGCGCGCGCCGTCCCAGCCGTAGCGGCGGAAGTAGCCGGCGTTGAGCACGCTCGGCGTGTTGCGGCTGCCTTCGGCGATGCCGAAGGCGAGCGTGCGGCCGTCCTGGAAAGCGCGATAGGGCACGTGGCAGGAGGCGCAGAGCACGCCGCCGTTGCCCGAGAGGCGCGGATCGAAGAACAGGCGCTCGCCGAGCGCCACCGCGGCCGGCGCCGGCGCGAGGCGCCGCGCTGGAGGCCACGGCCCGTGCCATCCGATGCGGATGACTTCGTCGCGGCTGAACAGCACGCCGTCGCCCTCGGCGTGCCCGGCGCACGATGCGAATAGCAGAACGAGCGCCAGCAGCTTCCCCATGTCGTGTATTGTGCAAGAAAAAATGCCGCCCACTCCGCCGCGCAACCTGGTCGAGCTCTTCACCGGCTTCCTCGCGATCGGCGCGCGCTCGTTCGGCGGCGTGATGCCGTGGGCGCACCGCACGATGGTCGAGGAGCGCCGCTGGCTCGCGCCGGAGGATTTCGCCGAGACGGTCGGCCTGTGCCAGTTCCTGCCCGGGCCGAACATCGGCAACGCCTCGATCGTCCTCGGCAAGCGCTGGTTCGGCGTCAAAGGAGCGATCGTCGCCTTCCTCGGCCTGTTCGCGCTGCCGTTCGTCTGGGTGCTCGCGCTCGCTTCGCTCTACGCGGATTTCGGCACGCAGCCGGCGGTGCGCGCCGTGGTCACCGGCATCGGCGCCGCGGCCGCGGGCCTGTTCATCGGCACCGCGTTCAAGCTCGCGCGGCCGCTGGCGCGCCGTCCCGCGGCGTACGCGCTCATCGCCGCCTGCTTCGTCGCGATCGCGCTGCTGCGCGTGTCGCTCTTCGTCGTGCTGCCGATCGCGGCGCTCGTCGCCCTCGCGCTCGCCTGGACGAACCGCCTGTGAACGCGCTCCTCCAGATGGCGGGCTACTTCTCGGTGCTTTCGCTCATCTCGGTGGGCGGCCTGCCCGGCGTGCTGCCCGAGCTGCAGCGCTACGTGATCGAGGTGAAGGGTTGGCTCACGCCTGAGCAGTTCCTCCAGCTTTATGCGATCGGCCAGGCCGCGCCGGGGCCGAACATGCTGATCGTCAGCCTCATCGGCTGGAAGGTGGCGGGGCTTCCCGGCGCGCTGGTCGCGCTCGGCGCGCTGTGCGGACCGGCGGGCGTGCTCGCCTACGGCATCGCCGGGCCGTGGGAGCGCTTCAAGGATTCGCGCTGGCGGCTGGCGATCCAGCGCGCGATGGTGCCGCTCGTCGTCGCCTTCGTCCTCGCCGGCGGCTATATCCTCGCCACGCCCGGCGGCGTCCCCGACTGGCGCATGTGGCTGATCGCCGGCGGCGCCGCCGCGGCGATGCTCGCCACCCGGCTCAATCCGCTCTGGCTTCTTGCCGCCGGGGGGCTGCTCGGCGTCTTGCTTCTCTGAGGAATCGCGCGATGTGCGCCGCGAGATCCCGCGCATCGTTGCCGGCGCCGTCGATGAGCGCCGACTTGCGCCGCCGCATGAACTGCAGGCCCATCAGATAAAGGCCGGGCGAATCCGCGACCACGCCGCCGTCGTGGCGGATGCGGCCCTTGGGATCGAGCACCGGCACCTGCAGCCACGAATGGTCCGGCCGGTATCCGGTCGCCCATAGCACGGTCCTGATGCGCTCGCGCGCGAGGTCGAGCGAGAGCCGCGGCGAGGCGTCCACGCGGGTCGGCTCGAAGCGGTGCGGCGGCTCGAGGATGTCGAGGCCGTCCTGCGCGGCCCAGGCATCGAGCGCCTCGAGCAGCCGGTTCATCTTCAGGTCGGAGAGCGCCGCCTTGTTGGCGAGCGAGCCGGCGAAGACCGCCTTGCCGTCCCGGATGGCGGCGAGCCGCCCGACGAGCTTGACGCCAAGCGCGGCGAGCGAGTTGAGATCGAGGCTGCGGCGGTCGGGGTAACCGGCGAGCTGCAGCGACGGCACGTTGCGCGCGCGGTTGATGTCGTCGACCTCGTCGTAGCGCTGGTCGAGGACGCCGGCCGCGTCCATCCACCATTGAATGTCCCGCCCCCGGTAGACGCGCGGCACGCGGATGTGCTCCCCGACGGCGAGCGTCACCGGGCGGCCGGAGCGCTGGATCTCCTCGGCGATCTGCACGCCGCTGGCGGAGGCGCCGACCACGAGCACGCCGCCCGGCTCGAGCTCGCTCGGGTTGCGGTACCGCATAGGCGTGAGCTGCGTGATTTCCGAGGGGACGCTTTCGGCGAATGCCGGAACGTTGGCGAAGTTACAGGCGCCGCTCGCCAGCACGACGATCGGGGCGTGCCACTCTGCATGGTCGGTGCCGACCACATAGCCGTCGTCCGTGCGGCGAACCGAGGTGACGGTGGTGTGCCTTCGCACCGGCGCGTCGATCGCTTTCGCGTAGCGCTCGATGAACGCCACGGTCTGCGGCATGGTGCGATAGCCGTCGGGATCAGCGCCGGCATAGCCGTAGCCGGGCAGGCGGCTCTGCCAGTTCGGCGTGAGCAGCGTCAGCGAATCCCAGCGCTCGCTGCGCCAGGAGTTCGCCACCTCGCCGCGCTCGAGAACCACGTGCTCGATCGCGCGCTCGGCGAGGCAGCGGCTCATGGCGAGCCCGGCGTGGCCGGCGCCGACGACCACCGCGTCCGTCTTCATGGCCCTTCCCGGCGAACCTAGCTGACCGTGACCGTGACGTTGGTCGGATTCGTCAGGATGTCGAACACCGCGGAGCGCTTCTGCGACTGCGCGACCAGCGCCTCGAGGTCCTCGCGGCTCGCGTCGGCATCGATGTCGAACTTCACCTTGATGCCGTCGAAGCCGTTGCGCACGTCGGCGTCGACGCCGAGGATGCCCTGGATGTCCATTCCGCCCTCGACCGTCGCGGTCACCGAGCGGAGCTGGATCTTGCGCAGCTGCGCGACCGCGGCGACGCCCGCGGTGAGGCAGCCGGCAAGGCCGGTCAGCACCAGCTCGACCGGCGTCGCGCCCTTGTCCTCGGAGGCGAAGATCTCGGGATGGTCGGTGTCGAACTTGAACTCGGTCTTGTGCTGCTGCTCCTCGCCGAGGCCGTAGAAGCCCTGGACGCTGGTCTGGCTGTGCGTGCCGTTCATCCACTTGCAGCTCGCCCGCCAGTTGAAGCGCGCCGCCTGCGGCGCCTTGCCGAGCGCCTCGCGCGCCGCAAGCAGCGCCGCTACATTTACGCCGTTCTGCACTTCCTTCTCTACTGTGGTCATGGTGGACCTCCTCTGAATTGACGTTCCCCTGAAGGGGATGAAAGGTACGCCCGGCCCGCGGGGCGCGCAACGGCCGGGCGCTTATATGCGTATTCCGTTGCCGCGCGACGCCCGTCCCGGCCAGGGCAGGAGCATGCCGACCTGCCGCCGATACGCGCGATAGCGCTCGCCGAACTGCGCGACCAGGTCGCGCTCCTCGAACCAGATGCCGATCAGGATGTAGCCCGTCATCCCGAGCGAGAAGAGCAGATGCCCCGCGGTCATGACCGGCGCGGCCCAGAAGGCAAGCAGGAAGCCGAGATAGAGCGGATGGCGCACGTGGCGATAGAGCCACGGCGTTACCAGCTGGGGCGGCGCAGGCTGACGGCTGGTGAGCCGGGCGTGCGCCTGGCGCAGCCCGAAGAGCTCGAAGTGGTCGATGAGGAAGGTGCTAACGAGCGCCACGACCCAGCCGAGACAGAACACGCCTTGCAGCGCGGCGACGCCGGCCGGGCTCGCGACGCGCCAGAGCACCGGCTCGGGAATCGGCCGCCATTGCCACAGCAGCAGCGCCAGCGCGGCGGTCGAGGCGAGCACGAAGGTGCTGCGCTCCGCCGGCGGCGGAATGATGCGCGTCCACCAGCGCTTGAAGGAGCGGCGCGCCATCACGCTGTGCTGGACCGCGAACAGCGCGAGCAGCACGAGGTTCACGGCCAGGCTCTGCGCGAGAGGGCCGGCGGCGCCGCTATCGATCGACTTCGGCACGGCGAGGTTGCCGACGAAGAGCACCGCGTACGCGAAAGTCGAGGCGAAAAACAGGTACACCAGCAGGCCGTACGCTAGCGGGAGCATTGCGTTCATTTCGAGGTCCTTTCGCCCAAGGCGCAGCGTAGGCGCCGGCGGGATACCGATGACATACGGATGGTCACCGCTGCACCCACCAGCGGTTCTCCAGCACCTGGGCGATGCGCTTCGCGGCGCGCGCCGCGCCGTCGCTCTCGACCGACTTGTAGCGCACCGGCGCATGCATCGCCTCGAGCGCGCACTCGGCGAGCGCCTGCGGGGTGAGGCCGGCGTAGGCGACGCTGCGGTCGGCACCGTAGTTGGCGAGCCGCCGGCGAACGTGCACGTTCTGCTCGAAGTGCCGCTCGAGCGGGAAGCTGAGGAAGGGACGGCGGGTGGCGACGAGCTCCATGCAGGTCGAAAGCCCGCCTTGCACGAGCGCGAGGTCGCAGGCCGCGAGATGC
>DASQYN010000472.1:0-3369 GCA_035639215.1 Burkholderiales bacterium | reverse complement strand
GACGCCTGGCCGGCCTGCGCTCTACGCCACGACGCGCAAGTTCCTCGACGACCTCGGCATGCGCTCGCTCGAGGAGCTGCCGCCGCTCGACGAGATCGCCAAGACGCTGCAGCTCGAGCCCGTCCCGGCCGGAGAAGCGGGCCTGCGGCCAGCCAATTCGGAAAATACCCTCGAACAGCCTGCGCTCGATCACGAGCACACCACGGCGACAGGTACCGAGGGCTGAGCCGCAGAGGCTGCAGAAGCTCCTCGCTGCGGCGGGGCTCGGCTCGCGGCGCGAGATCGAAGGCTGGATTGCCGCCGGTCGCCTTACGGTGAACGGGGTCCCGGCCGCGCTCGGCACCCGCGCGACGACCGAGGATGCGATCCTCCTCGACGGCCGGCGAGTCGAGCTGCGCTCGCAGTCCTCGGCGCGAGTCCTTCTCTATCACAAGCCGCCCGGCGAGCTCGTGACGCGCAGCGATCCCCAGGGCCGCCCGACGGTCTTCTCCCGCCTGCCGCCCGGGCGCTGGGTCGCCGTCGGACGGCTCGACATCAACAGCTCTGGTCTGCTCCTGTTTACTGACTCGGGCGAGCTCGCCAACCGACTGATGCACCCGCGCTATGGAATCGAGCGCGAGTACCTCGCGCGGGTGCAAGGGCCTGTAGACGTTGAAAAACTTCGCCGCGGCGTCCCTTTGGAGGATGGCGCCGCCGCTTTCGAGGGCATCGAAGCGATGAAGCCGCGAGCCGAAGGGAGCAATCGCTGGTTCAGGGTGATGTTGCGCGAAGGACGTAAGCGCGAAGTGCGGCGTCTCTTCGCCGCCGTCGGCGCGCGCGTCAGCCGGCTGCGCCGCGTACGCTACGGACCGGTCGAGCTTCCTGCAGATTTGCCGCCGGGCCAGTGGCGCGAGCTGGCAAATCCTGTTAAACTTCAAAAGCTTTGGAACGCGTAGCAGCGACAGAGATGGGCTTCGGCCCATTTTTTATTTGAACTTGGAAAACGTGATTTCGCCGGTCGTGGCCGGCATGGGGTACGAGCTCGTCGACCTTCAGGCGGCGAACGGGGGACGAATGCTGCGCCTTTTCATCGACAAGGCGGGCGGCATCGACGTCGAGGACTGCGCCGCGGTCAGCCGGCAGCTGACGCGCGTGCTGGAGGTCGAAGGGGTCGACTACGAGCGGCTGGAAGTGTCGTCGCCCGGGCTCGACCGGCCGCTGCGCAAAGCGGCCGACTTCGCCCGCTTTGCCGGCCAAAAGGCGGATCTGCGCATGCGCACCGCCGATGCAACAGGGCGGCGCAGGTTCGTAGGCATCGTGCGCGGCGTGGCGGCAGACACGGTGGACTTAGAGCTGGATGGAAAGACGACGGTGCGGCTCGCGCTCGACGATCTGGATCGGGCGCGGCTGGTGCCCGAACTGTGAGGGATCAAGTGGCAGGAAATCGTGAACTGGTGATGCTGGTAGACGTGCTCGCCCGCGAAAAGAATGTGCCGCGCGACGTTGTCTTTGGGGCCCTCGAGATGGCGCTCGCCTCGGCGACCAAGAAGAAGTACGCCGAGGACATCGACGTGCGTGTGCAGGTCGATCGCAACACCGGCGCGTACGAGACCTTCCGCCGCTGGAAGGTCTACCCCGACGACGCGCCAGACTGGAACACGGCGCAGATGCTCTCCGTAGAGGAGGCGCAGGACCGGGGCAAGCAGGACGCCAAGGTCGACGACATCATCGAGCAGCCGCTGCCGAACGTCGAGTTCGGCCGCATCGGCGCGCAGACCGCGAAGCAGGTCATCCTGCAACGCATCCGCGACGCCGAGCGCGAGCAGATCCTGAACGACTTCCTGTCACGAGGCGACGAGCTGGTCACCGGCACCGTGAAGCGCATGGAGCGGGGCAACGCGATCATCGAGTCGGGCCGGCTCGAGGCGCTGCTGCCGCGCGAGCACATGA
Source organism: Burkholderiales bacterium (assembly GCA_035639215.1). Lineage (GTDB taxonomy): Bacteria > Pseudomonadota > Gammaproteobacteria > Burkholderiales > SG8-39 > SCGC-AG-212-J23. The sequence goes on along the minus strand of DASQYN010000472.1, from coordinate 1,440 downwards.
TCCCGAAGGAGAACCTGCGGGTCGGTGACCGCGTGCGCGCCTGGGTGATGAAGATCGACCGCCAGGCGCGCGGGCCGCAGCTCATCCTGTCGCGCACCGCGACGCAGTTCATCATGAATCTGTTCGAGCTCGAGGTGCCCGAGATCGAAGAGGGCCTGCTCGAGATCAAGTCGGCGGCGCGCGACCCGGGCATCCGGGCGAAGATTGCCGTTCACACCAACGACAAGCGCATCGACCCGATCGGCACCTGCGTCGGCATGCGCGGCTCGCGCGTGCAGGCGGTCACCCAGGAGCTCGCCGGGGAGCGGGTCGACATCGTGCTCTGGTCGGCGGACCCGGCGCAGTTCGTGATCGGCGCCTTGGCGCCTGCGGAGGTCTCCTCAATCGTGGTGGACGAAGAAAAGCACGCGATGGACGTGGTGGTCGACGAGGAAAACCTGGCGGTGGCGATCGGCCGCAGCGGGCAAAACGTGCGCCTTGCCTCCGAGCTCACCGGGTGGCAGATCAACCTGATGACCGAGGAAGAATCGAACAAGAAGCAGCAGGAGGAGAGCGGTCGGATCAAGAGCCATTTCATGGAGAAGCTCGACGTCGACGAGGACATCGCCAACATCCTGATCGAGGAAGGCTTCTCGACGCTGGAAGAGATCGCCTACGTGCCCATCAACGAGCTGCTGGAGATCCAGTCCCTCGATGCCGACACGGTTAACGAGCTGCGCAACCGCGCGCGCAACGCGCTTCTCGTTGCGGCGATCGCCAACGAGGAGAAGATGGAAGGCGTCGATCCGGAGCTGCTGAAGCTCGAGGGCATGGACGGCGCGCTCGCCAGCAAGCTGGTCGAGGCGGGCATCAAGACGCGCGACGATCTCGCCGATCTGGCGGTCGACGAGCTGGCGGAGGTCTCGAAGCTGGACGAAGAGAAGGCGAAGAAGCTGATCATGGCCGCCCGCGCGCACTGGTTCGAGGGGGATAAGCCCGGCGAAAGCAAGAGCAAGGAGGCCGCCTAGTGGCGCAAACGAGCGTAGCCCAGTTCGCGAGCGAGCTTAAGGTCCCGCCGTCGGTGCTGCTCGAGCAGCTGCGCGCCGCGGGCGTGGACAAGCGCGTGCCCGAGGACTCGCTCACCGAGCAGGACAAGTCGCGCCTGCTCGACTATCTGCGCCGCACGCACGGCTCGGCCGAGGCAAAGAACAAGATCACCCTCACGCGCAAGCAGACCAGCGAGATCCGCAAGACCGACGCGAGCGGCAAGTACCGCACGGTGCAGGTCGAGGTCCGGAAGAAGCGAGTCTTCGTCAAGCGCGATCCCGCCGAGGTGGCGGCGGCCGCCGTAGCGGCGGAGGCGCCGCCGCCCCCGCCGCCGGCCGCGCCGGCGGTTGACCCCAAGGAAATCGATCTCCGCCAGGAAGAGGCGCGGCGCCAGCAGCAGCTTGCCGAGATTCA
>DASQYN010000471.1:0-5951 GCA_035639215.1 Burkholderiales bacterium | reverse complement strand
CGCCGAGGCGCAGAGCGCCGCGCTCGGCAACGATAACCAGTACATCGAGCCGCAGCACCTGCTCGCCGCGCTGCTCGACGACGAGGGCGTGGCGGGCCTGTTCGCCAAGGCCGGCGGCAATTCCGCTCTTCTCAAGAAGAGCCTCGCCGAAGCGGTCGCGCGCCTGCCCAAGGTGCAGGGAACGCCGGGCGAGGTCCTGGTCTCGCGCGACCTCGCTACGCTGCTCAACGTCGCCGACAAGGAGGCGCAGCAGCGCGGCGACCAGTACATCGCCTCGGAGCTTTTCCTCCTCGCCGCCGCCGGCGACAAGGGCGAGACCGGCCGCCTGCTCAAGCAGGCCGGGATCAGCAAAGCGAACCTCGAGAAAGCCATTCGGGAGGTACGTGGGGGTGAAGCGGTGTCTTCCCAAGCCGACGAATCGCAGCGCCAGGCGCTCGCCAAGTACACGCTCGACCTCACCGAGCGCGCCCGCCAGGGCAAGCTCGACCCGGTGATCGGCCGCGACGACGAGATCCGGCGCTGCATCCAGATCCTGCAGCGGCGCACCAAGAACAATCCGGTGCTGATCGGCGAGCCGGGCGTCGGCAAGACCGCGATCGTGGAAGGCCTCGCGCAGCGTATCGTCAACGGCGAGGTGCCCGAGTCGCTGAAGAACAAGCGCCTGCTCAACCTCGACATGGCGGCGCTGCTCGCCGGCGCGAAATACCGCGGCGAGTTCGAAGAGCGGCTGAAATCGGTCCTCAAGGAGCTCGCGAAGGACGAAGGCAATACCATCGTCTTCATCGACGAGCTGCACACCATGGTCGGCGCGGGCAAGGCGGAGGGCGCGATCGACGCCGGCAACATGCTGAAGCCCGCGCTCGCGCGCGGCGAGCTGCACTGCATCGGCGCGACGACCCTCGACGAGTATCGCAAGTACATCGAGAAGGACGCGGCGCTCGAGCGGCGCTTCCAGAAAGTGCTGGTCGACGAGCCGAGCGTCGAGGCGACCATCGCCATCCTGCGCGGCCTGCAGGAGAAGTACGAGCTGCACCACGGCGTCGAGATCACCGACCCGGCGATCGTCGCGGCGGCAGAGCTGTCGCATCGGTACATCACCGACCGCTTCCTGCCGGACAAGGCGATCGATCTGATCGACGAGGCGGCGGCGCGCATCAAGATGGAGATCGACTCCAAGCCCGAGGCGATGGATCGTCTCGACCGCCGTCTGATCCAGCTGCGCATCGAGCGCGAGGCGGTGCGCAAGGAGAAAGACGAGGCGTCGCAGGCGCGGCTGAAGCTGATCGAGGAGGAAATCGCCCGGCTGGAGAAGGACTACGCCGACCTCGAGGAGATCTGGAAGGCCGAGAAGGCGCAGGCGCAGGGCAGCCAGCACATCAAGGAAGAGATCGAGAAGCTGCGCCAGCAGATGGCCGAGCTGCAGAGGAAGGGCCAGTACGACAAGCTCGCCGAGCTGCAGTACGGAAAGCTGCCGCAGCTCGAGGCGCAGCTGAAGAACGCGGAAAAGCCCACCAAGGAAAAGGCGAAGCTGGTGCGCACGCAGGTCGGCGCCGAGGAGATCGCCGAGGTGGTGTCGCGCGCGACCGGCATCCCGGTCGCGAAGATGATGCAGGGCGAGCGCGACAAGCTGATCCACATGGAAGACGTGCTGCACCGGCGCGTGGTCGGCCAGGACGAGGCGGTGCGCCTCGTCTCCGACGCGATCCGCCGCTCGCGCTCGGGGCTGTCGGATCCCAACCGGCCTTACGGGAGCTTTCTCTTCCTCGGGCCGACGGGCGTCGGCAAGACCGAGCTCTGCAAAGCGCTCGCGGCGTTCCTCTTCGACTCCGAGGACCATCTCATCCGCATCGACATGTCGGAGTACGGCGAGCGCCACTCGGTGGCGCGCCTGATCGGCGCCCCGCCCGGGTATGTTGGCTACGAGGAAGGCGGCCAGCTCACCGAGCAGGTGCGGCGCAAGCCCTACTCGGTGATCCTGTTCGACGAAGTGGAGAAGGCGCACCCGGACGTGTTCAACGTGTTCCTGCAGATCCTCGACGAGGGCCGGCTCACCGACGGGCAGGGCCGCACCGTCGACTTCCGCAACACGGTGCTGGTCATGACCTCGAACCTCGGCTCGCAAATGATCCAGAGCATGGCGGGCTCCGACTACCAGGTGATCAAGCTCGCCGTGATGGGTGAAGTGAAGACGCATTTCCGGCCCGAGTTCGTGAACCGCATCGACGAGATCGTCGTGTTCCACGGTCTCGCGCAGGAGCACATCGAGTCGATCGCCGGGATTCAGCTGCAGGTGCTGGAGCGGCGGCTGGCGAAGATGGACTACCGCCTCGAGGTGTCGGAGGCGGCGCTCGCCGAGGTCGCCAAGGCGGGCTTCGACCCGGTGTACGGCGCGCGGCCGCTGAAGCGCGCCATCCAGGCCGAGATCGAGAACCCGCTCGCGAAAGCGATCCTCGAAGGCCGCTTCGCGCCGAAGGACACGATCAGCGTCGACTACCGCGGCGGCAAGATGACCTTCGAGAAGCGCACGGCGCAGCGCGCGCGGGTCGCCGCCTAACTACTGCCCAGCGAGCTTCGCGAGCGGCGCGTAGTCGGCCACGCCGCCGTGCCCGCCCGCGAAGCGCAGCGGATCGAGGTGCGCCCGATCCACGGTGTTCACGACCGACATGAGCGCGGCATTCGGCTTGTCGGGCAGCGGCACGCCAGGGGTCCACAGGTCGCTGACGAAGCCGAGCCGCGCCTCGGGCAGGTAGGCGATCAGCATGCCCTGCGCGTGCGGATTGTTCTGCACGGCGTAGACGATCACCTGCCGCCCGCGTGCGTCGCTGATGAGGTGGCTGTCCGGCACTTCCATGATCGGCACCTGGCTGAAATCGGCCGGCTTCATGTCCGGATCGCGCTCCATCGGCGAGGCGAGCACGCGGCGGAAGTGCTCGCGCGCGCCCCGGCCGACGACCAGCGTCGCGCCCTGCGCCAGGTACGCGCGAAGGCCGCCGGCGTGGTCCATGTGATGGTGCGTAAGGATGAGCCAGCGCACCGGCTTGCCGGGAAAACGCCGCTGCGCCTCGTTCAGCACCCATAGCGACTGCGCGTCGCTGATCGGCGCGTCGACGACGACGAGGTGGTCGCTCATCTCGACGAGCAGGCTGTTATGCGTGCCGCCGACGACATGGAACACGCCGGGCGCTAGCTCGTCAAAGCGCAAGCCCTGCGAAGCGCGCGTGTCGTAGCTCGTATTCTCCGAGTCGAGGTAGATGCCGATGAACTGCCGGCGGATGACCCATTGATAAGGCACGTTGCCGGTGGCGGGCGGCGCCGCATCGGCGCGCAGCGCCTCGGGGACCTGGAAGTTCGCCGCGTCGAGCGGCGGGTTGATGCGCGCTTCGGTGAGCTGGACCTCCTGCACCACGCGGCCGTTCAGCTCATAGCGGCGGTGCATCGGAATCTTCACGCCGACGACGTCGCGCCAGTCCGAATACACCACGTCGTAGTTGACGTCGCCCCAGATGTTGTCGTAATCGAGCGTACGGACGCGCGCCGGCAGGCCGGATTGCGGATCGAAGGCGACAATGAATGGCCCGTAGGAGAGCGACGGGTAGACGGCGCCCCCGGCGGCGAGGTCGACGGCGGGGCGCAGGCTGGACGCATCGGCGCTCATCGCCGCGACCAGCGCCGCTGCGCTTGCGCGCAGCTCCTCCCGCTGCGTCGTGGCGAGGCGAAGGCTCGACATCGAGTGCGCCGGCGGGATCGTCTTCAGGCTCTGCGCGTTTCGCGAGTTGCTGTCCACGCCGAGCACGTAGCCCGCCCGCGGCGTGACGAGCTCGCTGTAGCGGAAGGTGCGCGGCGCGGGATAGGCGAAGCGTTTCTCGTAATCGTAGCGAGCGGCGGCCCGGGCGTTGTCGACCGCCGCTTCGAAGCGGCCTTCGTTGCCGAAGCGCATCTCGCCATCCGGCGCCTCGGACTGCTCCGGCTCCCACTGCCTGAAGGTGCCCTTCGCCGAGAAGGTGCGAATCGCGGCCAGCCGCTCGCGGCCGCCCATCGCCTCGGCGGCGCGCTCGACGAGTGCCTGCTCGCGGGGCTGCGCCGCGCAGGCGGCGAGAACGAGCATGGAAAGTGCAATGAAACGGTGACGCATGATTCCTCCCGAGATAGGTCTGAATTTTGCTCCTGCGCCCGGCATGCGCGCGAGGCGCAACCTGACCCGGGTCGACCGCCTGGGCTATGTCGCGGGCGGCATCGCCCTCGTGTTGTTCTGGGCGCTGCGCCGGCCGAGCCATGCCAAAGCGGTCGGCGCCGGGGTAGGCGGCTGGCTTCTCTACCAGGCGTGGACCGGGCGCAACCCGATGTTCAGGCCGCTCGGCATCGAGGTGAACCCGCACCCGGCGCAGGCCGAGGTGGCCGAGACCCTCGTCGTGGAAGAGGCAATCACGATCTCCCGGCCGCGCGAGCAGGTGTACCAGTTCTGGCGCGGCAGCGAAAACCTGCCGAGGTTCCGGGAAAGCGCCCTCGAGCTGACGCGCGAGGAGCCCGGCGAGACGATCGCCTGGCGCGCGCTGCGCGAAGGCCGGCTGGTGCACTTCGGCTCGCTCGCCTTCCGGGACGCGCCGGGCGGGCGCGGCACGACGATCGCGGCGCGGCTGGAATACGTTCCGGCCGGCGGCTCGCTCGGCACGGCGCTCGCGCACATCATGGGCCACTCGCCGCAGCGCCTCCTCGCGGACAGCCTGCGCCGCGGGCGGCAGCTGCTCGAGGCGGGCGTCGTCGCCACCACGGAAGGCCAGCCGTCGGGGAAAAGATGAAAGCCGTGTGCTGGCACGACAAGCTCGACGTGCGCGTCGAGACCGTGCCCGACCCGGCGATCCTGAATCCGCGCGACGCCATCGTGCGCGTCACGGCTACGGCGATCTGCGGCTCGGACCTGCATCTCTACGGCGGCTTCGTGCCCGGCATGCTTAGGGGCGACATCCTCGGCCACGAGTTCATGGGCGAAGTGGTGGAAGTCGGCTCCTCCGTCGGCAATCTTCGCCCAGGAGACCGCGTGGTCGTGCCCTTCCCGATCGCCTGCGGCAACTGCTTCTTCTGCCAGCGCCGGCTGTACTCGCTGTGCGAGAACTCGAATCCCAACGCCTGGATGGCGGAGAAGCTGTGGGGCCACTCGCCCTGCGGCATCTTCGGCTACTCGCATCTGCTGGGCGGCTACGCCGGCGGCCAGGCCGAGTATGTGCGCGTGCCGTTCGCCGATGTCGGCCCGATCAAAGTCCCCGACGCGCTCTCGGACGAGCAGGTGCTTTTTCTCTCCGACATCCTGCCGACCGGCTACATGGCTGCGGAGAACTGCGGCATCGTGCCCGGCGACACCGTCGCCGTATGGGGCTGCGGACCGGTCGGGCTGCTCGCCATCGCGTCGGCGCGCATCCTCGGCGCCGAGCGCGTGGTGGCAATCGACCGCTTTCCCGAGCGGCTGCGCCTCGCCGGCCTAGAGCTCGGCGCCGACACGATCGACTATAGCGAGGAGAACGTCCTCGAGGCGCTGAAGGACCTCACCGGCGGGCGCGGACCGGACGCGTGCATCGACGCCGTCGGCATGGAAGCGCACGCCCACCACAGCCTGATGTACGCGTACGACCGCGTGAAGCAGGCGATGGCGCTCGAGTCGGACCGTCCGATCGCGCTGCGCGAAGCGATCCAGGCCTGCCGCAGCGGCGGCACGATCTCCGTGGCGGGCGTCTATGGCGGGCTGATCGACAAGTTCCCGGTGGGCACGGTGATGAACCGCTCGCTCACGCTGAAGACCGGACAGACGCACGTGCAGCGCTATCTCGCGCCGCTGCTCGGCAAGATCGAGAAGGGGGAGATCGACCCGAGCTTCATCGTCACCCACCGCATGAAGCTCGACGAGGCGCCGCTCGCTTACGCGATGTTTCGGCGCAAGCAGGACGGCTGCATCAAGGTCG
>DASQYN010000470.1:0-5189 GCA_035639215.1 Burkholderiales bacterium | reverse complement strand
TCGTCGAGTCGCACGTGCCTACCCCGCCGCTGCCGATTTCCGGCTGAGCGCTTCGCGCGACCACCGCGATGTGCACCGCGATCACGACCTGCGGCCAGTTCGGAATGCCGGAAACGTCGGAGACGTAGTGGTCGACGAGGCCGTCATTGGCCGTGCCGCCGAGTGCGCCGTCGTCGAGGCCGTACTCGGCGCGCAGGTGGACGATGTTGTCGGCCACCGCGTTGAGTGCCGGGACGCCGCCCGAGATGACGAACTCGTTTTGTACCGTGAGCGTCTTGCCGTTGGAGATGGCGTAGGTGTTGTAGACCGGGACGGTGACGTTCTGCGAGGCGGGGAAGTTCAGGTCGTCGTGCAGGTTCCCGAGGTTGAAAACGCGGGCGACGCTCGACGTGCTCACACCATCGTAGGTGACGCCCATGCCGCCCGCCGGGTTGAAGCGCGAGCCGACCGACGCGCCCCCGGAGAGCGTATAGGTCAGGGTGTCGTGATTTACCTTGTTCGTGTCTCCCGACGTCGTCGGCAATCCGGTCACTTCCATGAACACGCAGTTCTTGCCGGGCTCGCTCAGCAGCAACAGGTCGCCAAGGCGGTAGCCGAAGCGCGTCTGCAGCACGAGCTGCGAGGTCGGAGAGGTCATGTTCGCTGCGAGCGTCGTCGAGTTGGCGATCTGGATCTGCGAGCCGTAGAACACCGAGATGCTGTCGGGCGTCTGAGCGTCCGCGCCGAAGGTGATCTGCACCGGCGCGAGGACCATCGTGTTGCCCGCGGTCGGGAAGTTGGGCGTGCTGCGGGCGGAGTCGTAGCCGACGATGTTGCAGCCGGCGTATGGAGTATCGTTGACGCCCATTCCGCCGTTGCGCAGGTCGTGCTCGAGCGAGTAGAGCGCGATGGCGCCGTTCTGCTGCGCGTCGCCGCCGGCGACCGTGGTGCGGCGCACGCCTTCCGAGGTTTCGAAGACCTGGAAGATGATGATCACGCCGATCAGGCCGATCGTCATCGCGACCATCAGCTCGACCATGCTGAAGCCGCGGGCGGCGCGAGCGGAAGTGAAGGGGCGCATGATCAAGGCGTGTTGGCGTAGACCGCAGCGATGGCGGTGTAGTTGTGGGCGGGCAAGCCTTTGGTTGCCTCTTCGGGCAGCTGCCAGCGGATCTGTACCGTGACGGTGCCGCCCTGCGCGCTGGCATTGGTGACCGTGACGATGGGAGGCAGGGTCCCGGCCGCAGGCAGGGTATTTACGGCGCCGATCCAGCCGGAGAGCTTCGCCGGAACCGCGCCGCTGCCCGGGTAGGCATACAGGCTCACGTTCACAGCATCCGTCCACATCATGCCGAAGAGCCGGTTGGCGAGGAACGCGGCCTCAGTCCGATACTTCGACTCGGTGACGTTCTTGATCGCCGCCGCCTGCATGCCGACGGCGGCCAGGATGCCGATCGAGAAGATCAGGATCGCCACCAGCGCCTCGAGCAGCGCCGCGCCATGCTGGAAGCTAGACGTAGTCGAGCGTCGCTGTAGCCGGCTCATTAGCAGTGCCTCGGATCAGTTGTCGCGATGCCGGGGTTCGGATCGCACATCTTCAGGCTACCGCCCCCGGAAATCGTGACCCGCAGGCAGCGCATCGGCCCAGTCGACTGGCAAGCGCCGCCCGCCGGATTCGTGATGTCGAGCTGGGTGATCGTCGCCGAGCCGTCGAGATTGGCGGTGACGCCGCCGAGCGGGGTGAAGGTCACCTTGGCCGCGCCTGCGGGGGTGACGGCGACCACGGCGTTCGGGCTGCCTTCGTTCTTCGACCGCGCCTGAATCGGAAGCGCCGTAACGGCTTCCGTCACTGTCCACCCGGTGCCGGGGCCTACGGAAACCTGGACCGCCAGGTTGCGCTTGATCGCCTCGCCGCGAGCGACCTGCATGCCGTTCATGAGCGCCTCGGTCGCCGCGCGCAGCTGCTGGTTCTGCAGGAATTCGCCGAACGAAGGCAGGCCCATGAGGATCAGGATGCCGAGCACCGTCAGGGAGACCATGATCTCGATGAGCGTCATGCCTCGCTGCCCGGCGGTGTGCGCGATGCGGCGCATTAGCAGATTCCGCCTTTTCTCGTTATCCAGCAGGCGGCATTGCCGGTGTAGCCTTTGTTCGCTATGGTCGAGCCCGACGTGACCGCCGTGGCGCGCGTGTTCGCTTCGTTGATCGTGAACGTGAGGCCTTGAAGGTCGGTGCCTGCCTTGCCGACGGCCTGCAGCGTATACGTGGTCGCTGTCGGTGTTCCGGCGGCACAGGAGAAGTCGAAATATTTGACCTGTATGCCTCCGGCAGGGGCGCAGGGGCCGCCGGTATAGAAGCGATTGTCCTGAAAGAACTGCTCCATCTTTACCCGCATCTGCGAGAGGTTGGTGCTCGCCTCCTGGAGCTTGCTGCGGATGATGTAATCGTTGTAGGCCGGCAGGGCGACTGCGGCGAGGATGGCGACGATCGCTACCGTGATCATCAGCTCGATGAGGGTGAAGCCCCTTGCAGTGCGCATGACGGCTCCTTTCTTCTTCCGAAAGATGCTAAGCAGGCGCCCGAGGGGGCGCAAAAGACGGCGACGGGCGGACGGAAGGGCCAACCGAGCGGCGTTGCCCGGGGCGCGGGTCGTGCAGGACTTCACGGGGGGTCGGGAAGGTCAGAAAACGTCCGCGTATAATTTCCGCCTCTGGCCGTCCCCATCGCTGGTGTAGCTCAGTTGGTAGAGCAACTGATTCGTAATCAGTAGGTCGCCCGTTCGAGTCGGGCCACCAGCACCGCATTTCGGAGGCTCGCCAGCGGGGCCTTCGCATGGCGACCATCCTGGTTGTCGACGACGACGAAAACCTGCGCGAGCTCCTGCGCCTGCACCTGACCGGCGCCGGCTACGACGTGGAGGTGGCGAAGGACGCGATCGCCGCGGGCTACTTCCTGCTGCGCAACCGTCCGGACCTCATCCTCTGCGACGTGACCATGCCGCATCTCGACGGGTTCGATTTCATTGCCGCCGTGAAGGCCGATCCGTTGCTGCGCAACATCCCGGTCATCTTCCTGACGTCGATAAAGGAGGGCGGTGCGCGCGGCCGCGAGCTCGGTGCGGTCGGCTACCTGGTGAAGCCGGTGCGCGCCGACAGCCTGCTGGCGCTTGTCGCCCGGCACGTGCCCGGCGGCCGAACGCCGATCGGCTAGCGCTTCCCGGGCTCGCCGCCGTCCGCCGGTGCGATGGCGGCCGAGGGGTAACCGGCCGTGTCCAGCGCCCGGTTATAGGCTTCGGCGCTAACCGTCGTCTCCACGCGCTCGCCGACCACGAGCACCGGGACGGCCGAGCCGCCGCTCAGCTTCTTCAGCTCTTCCACCTTGTCGGCCACGTTGGCGACGATCTCGGAGTACGGCACGCCGCGCTTGTTGAGAACCTCGCGCGCGAGCTGGCATTGCTCCTTGCAGATCGGGTGGGTGTAGAGCTTGACCGGGGCTTCGCGCGTTGCCCGTGTCAGCGCATAGCCGGGCTGGGCGCCGACGCTGTTGCCGCGGAAGTTCTTCTTCTGCACGTCGCGCGCAGAAGGCGGAGGCAGCGTATCGGTGTACTGCACGCGCCCCTTTTCGTCGACCCAGCGGTACTGCTGGGCCTGCGCCAGCGCAGCGAAAGCGAACAGCACGATGACGAGCGAGAGCTTCATCAAAAAATTATGGCACGCACTCCCGCAACTCGCTGTTATCTATTTGGCGCGCGATCTCGCCCAGCCGCTCTTCCAGCGCAGCGTCGACGCCATTCACCTGCAGCCAGATCTTCGGTACCGGCGCCTCGCGCTCGCCGACGCGCGCGCTGCGCACGCCTTGGCTTCGCAGCGCAGCAAGGTGTGCCTGCGCGGCTTCCTCGCTGCGGAACACCCCGAGCGAGACGGCCCAGCGGTTCGGGCCTTCCTCCTGCACGATGAAGTAATCCTGCACGCCGAGTTTCTTCAGCTCGCCGGCCTTGCGCAGCGCTACCTGCCGCGCATTTCCTTCGGCCGGCTGCGGCGGTATGAAAACCCACCAGGCGGTCTCCTGCGTCTTGCGCTCTGCGAGGCGCTCGCCGAGAGCGAGCGGCTCGAGCAGCTGCTGCGCGCGGGCCGCCTCGGTCGCGGAAAAAGCGCCCCATTCAAAGCATTTGGGGCCCGCCGCGGCTCGCGGAGGCGGCGTTACCGCGGCCACGGCAGCGGGCTTCGGCGCGGACAGCCGCGAAAGTTCTTCGGGCGGCACGACGCGGATCTTCTGCGGCTCGATCTCGCGCGCGAGCGGCGCCGGATCGGCGCCCGAGCCGCCCGGGGCGATGAGCCGGGTCCAGGCGAGAAACGCCACGTTCGCGAGCACGAGAAGGAGGAACAGCGCTCTCACGCCGGCCGGGCGGCGGCGCGCTCCGCGAGCGCAATGTGCGCCAGCCCCTCGAGGACCAGGTTCTCGACGTAGCGCCGCGGCATGGAAAGCTGGTCCACCAGCGCGCGGCCCGCACCGCCGGCAACGATGCAGAGCGGCGCCGGCGCGACTTCCCGAAACACGCGATACATGCGCTCGACGGCGCCCGCCTGCGCGTGCCGGCAGCCGGTCTCGATCGCGTCGAGCGTATTGCGCGGCGTTTCGCGATAGCTGCCTTCGGCGATCGGCAGGCGCCCGGTGTGCTCGTGCAGCACGAAGCGCATGAGGTCCACGCCGGGCAGGATGACGCCGCCGAGGAACGCGCCTTCCGCGGTGAGCATGTCCACCGTGGTGGCGGTGCCGGCATTCACGACCAGGGCGGGCCCGTGATGCAGGCTGCGCGCGGCGATGAGCGCTGCCCAGCGGTCGGCGCCGAGCAGCTCCGGCTTCTCGTAGCCGTTCTTCACGCCGCCGCGCTCGGCCTCGGCCTTGAGCCAGAGCGGCTCGGCATCGAAGATGCTCGTCCAGTTGACGAGCAGCTGGTGCGCGCCGTCGCCGGCGACATTGGAGATGATGATCCGCTCCGGGTCGCCATGCGTCACCGAGAAGGGATTCACATGGTCGCTGGCCGCGGCGAACTCGATGAGCGATACGGTGGCGACGCTCGCCCAGCGCCAGGCGCCGTCGCGGCCGGCCTCGAGCCAGCCCCATTTCACCCGCGAGTTCCCGGCGTCGATGGCGAGGATCACGCCGGCCTCGACGACACCACCCGGCCGCTGCGCACGGCCCGCACGCCG
>DASQYN010000469.1:0-2344 GCA_035639215.1 Burkholderiales bacterium | reverse complement strand
GTTCCTCCAGGCCCACGTGGCCCCGGAGGCGCGCCGGAACCAGGGGCTGCAGGCGGCTTTTACCTCGATCTTCCCAATCTCCAGCCATAGCGGCAACGCGCGCCTGGAATTCGTCAGCTTCTTCCTCGGCGAGCCGCCGTTCGACGTGAAGGAATGCCAGCAGCGCGGCCTGACGTATGCAAGCCCGCTGCGCGCAAAAGTGCGCCTGGTGATCATGGACAAGGACGCGCCCCGGCCGACCACCAAGGAGGTGAAGGAGCAGGAGGTCTACATGGGCGAGATCCCGCTCATGACGACGACCGGCTCGTTCATCATCAACGGCACCGAGCGCGTCATCGTCTCGCAGCTGCACCGCTCGCCCGGGGTGTTCTTCGAGCACGACCGCGGCAAGACCCACTCCAGCGGCAAGCTGCTGTTCTCCGCGCGCGTCATTCCCTATCGCGGCTCGTGGCTCGACTTCGAGTTCGATCCGAAGGACATCGTCTTCTTCCGCGTCGATCGCCGGCGCAAGATGCCGGTGACCATCCTGCTCAAGGCGCTCGGCTATACGCCGGAGGCGATCCTCGCCGAGTTCTTCGATTTCGACGCCTTCCACGTCAAGCCCGCCGGCGCCGAGTTCGAGGTGGTGCCCGAGCGGCTGCGCGGCGAAGTGGCGCGCTTCGATATCAACGACAAGGCGGGCAAGCTGATCGTCGCCAAGGACAAGCGCATCACGGTGAAGCACATCCGCGACATGGAAGCGGCCGGGCTGAAGAAGATCAACGCGCCGGACGATTTCCTGATCGGCCGCACGCTGGCCCACAACGTCGTCAACGCCGACACCGGCGAGATCATCGCCAACGCCAACGACGAGATCACCGAGACGCTGCTCGCCAAGCTGCGCGAGTCGAAGGTCGGCAGGATCCAGACCCTCTTCACCAACGATCTGGACGAGGGTCCGTACGTCTCGCAGACGCTGCGCACCGACGAAACCGCCGACATGCAGGCGGCGCGCGTGGCGATCTACCGCATGATGCGGCCCGGAGAGCCGCCGACCGAGGACGCGGTCGAGGCGCTGTTCAACGGCCTTTTCTTCGCCGAGGAGCGCTACGACCTCTCGGCGGTGGGCCGCATGAAGTTCAACCGCCGCATCGCCGCGCCGAGCGAGGTGAGCTGGCAGCTGCGCTTCAAGCCGATCGCTCTGCCGAAGGAGGCCGAGGAGGCGCTGCGCACCTACTTCAAGCACGCGCCGGAGCTGTCGCTCAACAAGGTCGCCCTCGAGGGCATCGCTGGCGAAGCCGAAGCGCAGGCGCTGGTCGACAAGATGTTCCACGATCTCAAAGGCAAGGGCATCGACAAGCAGAAGCTCGAGGTCCGGATCGAGCCGCGCCTCACGCTCTCGCCGAAGGACATCGTCGAGGTGATCCGCATCCTGGTCGAGCTGCGCAACGGCCGCGGCGAGATCGACGACATCGACCACCTTGGCAACCGGCGCGTGCGCTCGGTGGGCGAGCTCGCGGAAAATCAATTCCGCGCCGGCCTGGTGCGGGTCGAACGAGCGGTCAAGGAAAGGTTGAGCCAGGCGGAATCGGAGAACCTGATGCCGCACGACCTGATCAACGCCAAGCCGATCTCGGCGGCGATCAAGGAGTTCTTCGGCTCGAGCCAGCTCTCGCAGTTCATGGATCAGACGAACCCGCTCTCCGAGATTACCCACAAGCGGCGCGTCTCGGCGCTCGGGCCGGGCGGCCTCACCCGCGAGCGCGCGGGCTTCGAGGTGCGCGACGTGCACCCGACGCACTACGGCCGCGTCTGCCCGATCGAGACGCCCGAGGGCCCGAACATCGGCCTCATCAACTCGCTCGCGCTGTACGCGCGGACGAACAAGTACGGCTTTCTGGAGACCCCCTACCGGCGGGTGAAGGACAGCAAGGTCACCAATGACATTGCCTATCTCTCGGCCATCGAGGAAGGCAACTACGTCATCGCGCAGGCGAACGCCTCGATCGACAAGAGCGGCAAGCTGGTCGATACCCTGGTGTCGTGCCGCTTCAAGAACGAGTTCGAGCTGAAGTCGCCGGAGGAAGTGCAGTACATGGACGTCGCGCCTTCGCAGATCGTCTCGGTGGCGGCCTCGCTCATCCCGTTCCTCGAGCACGACGACGCGAACCGCGCGCTGATGGGCTCCAACATGCAGCGCCAGGCGGTGCCGTGCCTGCGCCCCGAGAAGCCGCTGGTCGGCACCGGGGTCGAGCGCACGGCGGCGATCGACTCGGGCACGTGCGTCGTGGCGCTGCGCGGCGGCGTGGTGGATTACGTGGACGCGAACCGGGTGGTGGTGCGGGTCAACGACGACGAGACCGTC
>DASQYN010000468.1:0-2288 GCA_035639215.1 Burkholderiales bacterium | reverse complement strand
GGGGGCGTACGCGGTATTCATGGGCGCCTGCGGCCTGATCCTGGTGGCCGCGTTGATGCAGGAGTCGCACCAGCTCGCCTTTCGCGACCAGCTCACCGGCCTGCCCGGTCGCCGCGCGCTCGAAGAGCGGCTGCGCAGCCTCGGCGGCGAGTACACCATCGCCATGGTGGATGTCGACCACTTCAAGAAATTCAACGACGCGCACGGCCATGACGTTGGCGACCAGGTGCTGAAGCTGGTGGCGCGCCGCCTGTCGAAGATCGCCGCCGGCGGCACCGCGTATCGCTACGGCGGCGAAGAGTTCAGCGTGCTCTTCCCGAACGCCGGGCTCGGGGCGGCGGAGCCCGCCCTCGAGGCGATGCGCGACTCGATCGAAAAGTACCGCATGGCGGTGCGCAGCCCCGACCGGCCGAAGAAAGGCGACGAGGGCGTCAAGCGCCGGGGCGAAGGGTCTCCGGAGAACGCGCTGCTCTCGGTCACCGTCTCGATCGGCGTCGCCGCGCCCTCGCCGGAGGCCAGAACGCCCCTGCAGGTCATCAAGGAAGCCGACGCGGCCCTGTACCGCGCGAAGCAGGCCGGGCGAAACCGCCTCAGCCGGTAGGCCAGGCACCGATTTTTCATGGTCTCCGCCAAAGGAGATCTTCATGCGCCTCGCTTCGCTTCTCGTTCTGTCGGCCGTCAGCTTTTCTGTCGCCGCCCAGCAACAGCCTTCGCCGCCAAAGCAGGACAAACCTCAAGGTAAACGGGAGAGCAGCTACGAGTGGCGCATCCGCACCGAAGGGGCGGCCGGGGGCACGCAACCGCCACCGGAGCGCGAGCGCGAGGGCGTCGGCGCCGGAGCGAAGCCGCATATGCGCTTCGACCCGCTCGATCGCGGCCTGCATCGTCGCTCCGACGCCGAAGTGGTCGAGCCCGCCAAGTAGCGCAGGCATGCGGTTTGCAAGCGGCACAGCGGCTCTTACATCCCCCCACACCACTCTCAGGAGACTCGTAATGCACAAGTTCTTACCGGCACTGTTTTCGGCGATGCTCGCCGCTTCCTTCAGCACTCTGGCAGCGGCGCAGACGCAAACCGACAAGGCTCAGGCTCGCCCCGACACGAACGCCGGCACCAGCGCGGCGGCGCAGTCGCGTGCCGCCGCCGGCGCTACGGACGACATGAACAAGGAGAACGGCAAGAAATCGGCGAAGAAGTCGGCGAAGAAGTCTAAGACGAAGGCCAAGCACTCGAAGGCGGCCGGCGGCGCGACCGCCTCGACGCGGGGTGCGACGGCGGGCAGCGCGCGCGAGCCGAGCACGAACAGCTCGCCCAGCCAGACGACCGGCGCCCCCGGCCACGCCAACCAGGGGTCGGTGCACAACGACGAGACGAATAAGTAGTGCGTACGCTCGCAGCGAAGATGCTGCTCATGGCCTGCCTCGCCGCGTCTTATGGCGCGGCGGCGCAGGACATGCGCCCGAACAAGGACGCGGTGCCTTCGCCCTCGGACCTGCGCGCCGCGCGCGGCCAGGACGCGCCGCGCGGCGAGGCGCCGGAAGCGCGCACGCCAAGCCCGAGCGACCTCGCCGTCGAGCGGCCGCGTGTCGACGGTGACCTGGCGACCAGCGCAATACCCAACCCGCGCAGCGCGGGGGCGGGCTCGAGCGCCGCCGCGCCGTCGCCGAGCGACCTTAGCGCCGGCTCACAAATCCGATAACCTGCCGGGATGGGGCGCATCACCATCCCGGAGGCGGAAATCGATCTCAGCGCCACGCGCGCGCAAGGGGCCGGCGGGCAGAACGTGAACAAGGTATCCAACGCCGTTCACCTGCGCTTCGACATACGCGGCTCCTCGCTGCCCGAAACGGTGAAGGAGCGCCTGCTTCGCCGCGGCGATCACCGAGTTACCCGCACCGGCCTGATCGTCATCAAAGCCCAGCAGCACCGCAGCCTCGAGATGAACCGCGCCGAGGCGATCGCGCGGCTCCATGCGCTCGTCGAAGCCGCGGCCGCCGT
Source organism: Burkholderiales bacterium (assembly GCA_035639215.1). GTDB lineage: Bacteria > Pseudomonadota > Gammaproteobacteria > Burkholderiales > SG8-39 > SCGC-AG-212-J23. Next base: position 292 of record DASQYN010000468.1, on the reverse strand, counting down.
GCCGAAAGCGCGGCGGCCGACGCGGCCGACGAGGGCTTCACAGCGCCGGCGGGTGGAGGAGAAGATGCGGCACGGCCGGCTGAAGTCGCTGCGCTCCCGCCTGGCCGATTAGCCGACGCCGAGCAGCTCCACCTCGAACACCAGCGTCGCGTTCGGCGGGATGACGCCGCCGGCACCGCGCGCGCCATACCCGAGCGCAGGCGGAATGGTGAGCTTGCGCTTGCCGCCGACTTTCATTCCCGCCACGCCTTCGTCCCATCCCTTGATGACCTGTCCGCGGCCGAGGGGAAAG
>DASQYN010000467.1:0-2341 GCA_035639215.1 Burkholderiales bacterium | reverse complement strand
AGGGCGGCTGTGCGGCCTGGAAAGCGGCCGGGGGCGAGCTCTTCAGCGGCGTCAACGTTCCATCCAAGGCGTTCGGCGAGTTCGTCGAGCACCACTACGACACGCCGCGCATCCCGCCGCACGAGCTCTCGAAGCTGCGCGAGTCCGGCCAGAAAATGGCCGTCCTCGATTCGCGGCCGCTGGAGGAGTTTCGCCGCATGTGCATCCCCGGGGGCGTCGACGTGCCGGGCGCGGAACTCGTCTGGCGCGCGCGCGAGCTCGCGCCGGACCCCGACACGCTGATCGTCGTGAACTGTGCCGGACGCACGCGCAGCATCATCGGCTGCCAGTCGTTGCGCAACGCGGGCATTCCGAACCGCGTGGTCGCCCTGAAGGACGGCACCATGGGGTGGGAACTGGCCGGCTTCCAGTCCGAACGCGGCGCTACGCGATTCGCTCCGCCTCCCTCCGACAAAGCCCGGTCCTGGGCGCGTAATGCCGCCGATGAGGTGGCCAAGCGCTTCGGCGTCAGGTTCGCCGAGCCGCGCACGGTGAGCGAATGGCAGCGCGACGTGACGCGAACCTTCTATCTGCTAGACGTGCGCACGCGCGAGGAATTCGAGGAGTCGCACATCGCCGGCTCGCGTCATGCGCCGGGCGGACAGCTCGTGCAGGCGGCCGACGAGTACGTCGGCGTGCGCAACGCACGCGTCGTACTCGTCGACCCGGAGCGCGTGCGTGCGGTCATGACTGCATCGTGGCTCAACCAGATGGGCTGGAACGACGTCTGGGTGCTCGATCGAACCGGCGGCTTCGAGATCGAGCGCGGCCCGCGGCCGCCGCGCGTGCTCGGCTTGCAGAAATGGCAGACGGTGCGCGAGCCTGAAGGCGCGGTGCTCGATTTCTCAACCAGCCTGCGTTTCGCGCAGCGTCACGTCCCGGGCGCGTGGTGGGTCGTGCGTTCCCGGCTTCGCGAAGCGTTCCAAAAGATCGGACCGGTTGCGCAGCTCGTGCTCACCTCCGACGACGGCCTGCTTGCTCACTTGGCTGCGTCGCACGTGCAGCAGCTATGGGAAAGCGCCAAGGTGCGTGTTCTGGAAGGCGGCAACGCCGCCTGGTTCGCGCAAGGCCGCGCGGAAGAATCGGGCGTCGAACGCGCCACCACGGTGCGGGACGACGTCTGGTACAAGCCCTACGATCACGCCGCGGACTACGAAAAGCACGCGCGCGATTATCTTTCCTGGGAGGTTGCGCTCGTCGAACAGATCAAGCGGGAGCCGGCGATCTGCTTCCGGATTTACTAGCGTGGATACGAGCCGTTGTTGACGTCGATAGTCGCGCCGGAAAGGTAGTCCGGGCTCGCGCTGCCGAGCCAGAAGATCGCCTGCGCGACTTCGTCGGCGCTGCACGGCCGTGCAGAATAGACCGCGCGCATCACCGCGTCCTTGCGCGACTGTGGAAGCTGCTCGTACATGTCCGTGAGGGTCGGGCCCGGTGCCACCGCATTCACGAGGATTCCCTCGCGCCCGAGGTAGCCGGCATAGCTCTTCGTCACGTTGAGGAGCGCCGCCTTGGTGGCGCCGTACCAGAGGTCCGGATGGCCGGTGAAGGCGGCGACCGAGGCGACGTTGACGATCCGGCCCTGCCGGCGGCGCCTCATCTGGGGCGCCACGGCTTCGATCAGCGCCACCGGCGCGCGCAGGTTGACGTTGAGGATCTCGAGCACATCCGCCTCGGGAAAGCGGTCGTGCGGATGGCAGTAGAGCGTGCCGGCGTTGTTGACGAGGACGTCGATCTCGCCGAGCCGCTCGACCAGGGCCGCGACGCCGGCGAGGTCCTGCAGGTCGTAGCGCACGCGCTCGGCCTTTTCCAGCCGGCACTTCGAGAAGTCCTTGTCGAGCGCGAGGACGCGAAAGCCCGCGTCCTGGAAGCGCTGCGCGGCGGCATGGCCGATACCGCGGCCGGCGCCGGTGACGAGGACGCTCTTCAGCCGCCGAGGCCCGGCATCGAAAAGCCGACCGCCTTCAGATCGCGGACCAGCTCCTCTTCCTGTGCGGCGGTGAGCTCGACGAGCGGCGGCCGGCAGGTCTTCCACTGCGGATCGTTGCCGAAGTGCGCCACGGCCGCCTTCAGCGCCGGGATCATCGGCTGCTTCTGCACCACCTTGCGCGTCGCCGTGATGCCCGCCTGAAGCTTGTCGGCCTCGCCCGAGCGCCAGTTTCGGTACACGTTGGCGATCGGACCGGGGTTGATGTTGCCGGTGGCGGTAATGCAGCCTTTGCCGCCATGGCGCATGTTGTCGAGCAGGAACACCTCGCTGCCGGCGAACACGTCGAAGCCTTCCTTGGCGAACGCGTCGAGC
>DASQYN010000466.1:0-2164 GCA_035639215.1 Burkholderiales bacterium | reverse complement strand
CCTGACCGTATACACCGCGCGGTACGTGCCGGAAGCGTCGTCCTCGACGATCTCGGAAACGCCGGGCCCGAGTCCCTTCCATGGCTTTGCCGACGGAGGACGCCCGCCGTACTGCACCACGCCCAAGGCGTAACCGATGTTGTCCACGACCTCTTCCGGAAATTCCAGCAAGTCCCGCTTCGACGAGCCCACCCAATGGAGCGGCTTTTCGTGCCTGGAAGCGACTGCGCATGGATTATACCCAAAGCGGTATGAGCGAGACTTTCGGGATGGTGGACGACGAGCGAGGTGCTAACGCAGGAAATCGATCAGCGCGTCGAGCGTGGCGTCGGGCGCCTCGGCCATCAGCGAGTGGCCGGAGTGCTCGATCAGCACGGTGCGGGCGCCGGGGATCTGGTCCTGGAGGCCCTTGGCGGCGCGCGGCGGGGTCATGACGTCGCGTCTGCCGAGGATGAAGAGCGTGGGGCACTTCACGCCGCCGGGGAACTGGTAGTCGTTGCAGGCCTTGAGGTCCGCGTAGAGGACGCCGGGCGCGAGGCGCTCGAGACGAGCCTGCGTGTCGCCGTACATCCACATGCCGGGGTTCGGGTTGCCGCCGAACGGCACCTGCGGCGCATGGCCCCAGATCGTGCTCATGTCGAACGCGGTGGTTTCGTTCTTGCGCGCCGCCTCGAGGAACGCTTCGCTCACTTTCATCGGCGCGGCGGTGGCGATGAGGGCGATGCGCTCGACGCGCTCCGGGTGGCGCGCGGCGCAGTCGACGGCGATGAGCGTGCCCATGGAATGGCCCACCACGCTCGCTTTGCGGATTTTCAAGGCGTCCATCAGCTTGAGAATCCAGTCGGCCATCGCCGGGATGCTGGCCAGCGCCGGGCCGGCGGACTTGCCGTGCGCTGGCAGGTCGATGGCGAGCACGTTGAAGCCGTGATAGCCGAAGTAGCGGCTCTGCAGGCCAAACCCGGAATGCTCGAGGCCCGCGCCGTGGACGAAGACCACGGTGCGCTTCGCTGGGTCGACGGCGTGGTCGGCGGTGTAGGCAAAGGCGGCCCGGCCGTCGACCTGGAGGTTCATTTCTGGGAGATCTTTAGCGCGCGGTCGAGGTCGTCCATCAGGTCCTGCGGATCCTCGAGGCCGATGGAGAGGCGCACCGTGCCGGCGGTGATGCCGGCCTTCTTCAGGTCCTCGTCGCTCATGCGGTAGTGCGTGGTGGTGGCCGGGTGGATGACGAGCGACTTCGCGTCGCCGACGTTGGCGAGGTGGGAGAAGATGCGCAGCGACTCGATGAAGGCCTTGCCGGCGGGCCGGCCGCCCTTCACTTCGAACGAGAAGACCGCGCCCGCGCCATGGGGCAGAAGCTTCTTGCAGACCTCGTGGTCCGGGTGGTCAGGGAGCTCCGGATAGATCACCCGCGCCACCGCGGAATGCCCATTCAAGAATTTCACTACACGGCGAGTCGATTCCACGTGGCGCGGCATGCGCACGTGCAGCGTCTCGACGCCCTGCAGGATATGGAAGGCGGTCATCGGCGCCATGCAGGCGCCGAAGTCGCGCAGGCCTTCGCGGCGCGCGCGCAGGAGGAAGGCGCGGGTGCCCGACTCCTCGGCGAAGTCCATGTTGTGGAAGCCGGCGTAGGCCTCGGTGAGCGTGGCGAACTTGCCGGAGGCTTCCCAGTCGAAGCGCCCCGAGTCGACGAGAACACCACCGATCGCTACGCCGTGGCCGCCGAGGAACTTGGTCGCCGAGTGGTACAGCAGGTCGGCGCCGAGCTCGAAGGGCTTCATCAGGCACGGCGTGGTGAAGGTCGAGTCGACGAGGAGCGGCACCTTCGCGTCGTGCGCGATCTGCGAAACCGAGGGCACGTCGAGCACGTCGAGGCCCGGATTGCCGAGCGTCTCGCCGAAGAGGAGGCGGGTATTGGGCCGGATCGCTCGGCGCCAATCATCGATGTTTCTTGGATTGATGAAGGTCGTGTCGATGCCGAAGCGCTTCAGCGTGTAGCCGAGCAGGTTGTGCGAGCCGCCGTAGAGCGAGGTCGAGGCGACGATGTGGCTGCCCGCGTCCATGAGCGTGACGATCGCGAGGTGCAGCGCCGCCTGGCCGGAGGCGGTCGCGATCGCGCCTACGCCGCCCTCGAGCGCCGCCATTCTTTCTTCGAGGACGGCGA
>DASQYN010000465.1:0-13085 GCA_035639215.1 Burkholderiales bacterium | reverse complement strand
CCGCCGCGCGGCGCGGCGCCCGACGCGCGCGTCGACTACATCATGGCGCTCGCCCTGCCGGCTTCGGCCGGCGCCGAGCTCGCCGAAGGCTGGGAGCCGATAGCGCAACGCTTCGCCCGCCGGGCGTTCCTTCACTCCGATTCCGGCCGCTGGCTGGCGGCGCTGCAACTCCTCAGCCGGGCCGGGGTGATCGGCGAACCCGAGCTGGTCGAGTTCCGTTCCGCGGTCGAAAGCCTCGCCGCCCGGCTCGGCGGCAAGGCGAGCGGCCCGGCAATGCGGGAGGCGCTCGAGGCGGCGCGCGAGCTCGACAGCGCTTGCGCGGAAGCCGACATCCAGGTGGCCCTGCACGTCGTCGGCGTGGCCGCCGACCAGGCCTTCGCCGGGCAGCCGTTCCAGGCCACGCCGCGCGCCGACGGCGTCACGCTTACGCTCGACGTGGCGCGTACCGCGGAGCCGGCCCGCAGCTACGAGGCGATGGCCAGGGCCGGTCGCGACCTCGCCGCCGCGCACGGCGGCCGCCTGGTCGATGACGAAGGACGCGAGCTCGACGAGCGCGCGCTGGCGAGCATCGGCGCACAGCTCGAAGCGGTGCGCCGACTCCTTGCCGGCCGTGGCATCGAGCCGGGAAGCCCGCTCGCGCTGCGCCTCTTTTCATGACCCTCGAGCAGCGCGTTCGCCGGCTTCGCGAGGAGATCGAGCGTCACAACCGGCTCTACTACGTCGAGAACGCTCCGGAGATCAGCGACGCCGAGTACGACAAGCTGTTCCGCGAGCTGCAGGCCCTCGAGGAGAAGCACGCCGAGCTGCGCACGCCCGACTCGCCGACGCAGCGCGTGGGTGGCGCGCCGGCTGCCGAGCTCGCGCCGGTGCGGCATGAGCTGCCGATGCTCTCCATCCGTACCGAGACCGAAACCGAGGCCGAAGGCGCGGCAAAGTTCGATGCCCGCGTGCGGCGCGAGCTCGGCCTTCGCCCCGACGACCCGCCGGTCGAGTACTCGGCGGAGCTCAAGTTCGATGGTCTCGCCATCAGCCTGCGCTACCAGCAGGGACGGCTCGCCCAGGCGGCGACGCGAGGCGATGGCACGACCGGCGAGGACGTCACCGCCAACGTGCGGACCATCCACGCCATCCCGCTCAAGCTGGCCGGGCAGGCGCCGGAAGTGCTCGACGTGCGCGGCGAGATCTTCATGAGGCGCGCCGACTTCGAGAAGCTGAATCGCCGCCAGGCCGAGCTCGGCGAGAAGACGTTCGTCAATCCGCGCAACGCGGCGGCAGGTGCCGTGCGGCAGCTCGATCCGCGCATCACCGCCCGGCGGCCGCTCTCGTTCTCGGCCTATGGTTACGGCGTGGTGCGCGGCTGGCCGACCCCGGAACGGCAGAGCGACCTGCTCGATGCGCTGGAGGGCTTCGGGCTTCCGGTGGATCGGCATCGCAAGGTGATCCGCGGCGCGCAGGGCTTGGCCGCCTATCACGACGACGTGGCGAAGAAGCGCGCCGCGCTGCCCTTCGACATCGACGGTGTGGTCTACAAGGTGAACTCCCTGGCGCTCCAGGATCGGCTGGGCGCGCTGGCGCGCGAGCCACGCTGGGCGGTGGCGCACAAGTATCCGCCCGAGGAGGCGCTGACCGAGGTGCTGGCGATCGAGGTGCAGGTCGGCCGCACCGGCACGCTCACGCCGGTGGCGAAGCTGAAGCCGGTATTCGTCGGCGGCGTGACCGTGACGAGCGCCACGCTGCACAACGAGGACGAGCTGCACCGCAAGGATGTCTGGGTGGGCGACACGGTGGTCGTGCGGCGCGCGGGGGACGTGATCCCGGAAGTGGTCGGCGTGCGCAGGCACGGCGCCCGGCGGCCGCAAGAGCGCTTCGAAATGCCGCAGTCATGCCCGGTCTGTGGCTCGCCGGCCGTGCGGGTCGCGGGCGAGGCCGCCACGAGGTGCACCGGCGGGCTCTTTTGCAAGGCGCAGCGCAAGCAGACGCTCCTGCACTTCGCCAGCCGCCGCGCCATGGACATCGAGGGCCTGGGCGACAAGCTGGTCGACCAGCTCGTCGAGCGCGAGCTGGTGCGCAATCCCGCCGACCTGTACGACCTGAAGGGCGAGACGCTGGCCGGCCTCGAGCGCATGGCCGAGCGGTCCGCGGCGAACGTCGTGGCCAATATCGAGAAATCGCGCCACGCCGACCTGCAGCGCTTCGTCTACGCGCTCGGCATCCCGGGCGTCGGCCAGGAAGTGGCGAAGATCCTGGCGCGCCGTTTCGGCTCCCTCGAATCGCTGATGGACGCCGATTGGCCTAGCCTCACGGCTGACAAGGAGGCGATTCGCAAGGAGAATGCGCAGCGGAAGAAGCGCGGCGAGCCGCTCGAGCCGGTGCCGCTGGAAGGCATCGGTCCGGAGCTCGCTGAGAGCATCGACAAGTTCGTCCGCGAGCCGCACAACCGCGAAGTGATCCGCCGGCTGACGCGGGCGGTGAAACTCTCGGCGCCGTGGCAGGCGCCAGCGCCGGCCACGGCAGGCAAGACCTTCGTGCTGACCGGCACGCTCGCCGCGATGACGCGCGAGGAGGCGCGCGAGGCGCTGGAAGCCAAAGGACACAGGGTCGCCTCCGCCGTGTCCAAGAGCACCGACTACGTCGTCGCCGGCGAGGCGGCGGGCAGCAAGCTGGAAAAGGCGCGCAGCCTCGGCGTGCCGGTGATCGACGAGGCGCAGCTGCAACGCATCCTCAAGGAACGATGATGGCCAGGCTCAGGAAAGCGGTTTTCCCCGTCGCCGGTTTCGGCAGCCGGTTCCTGCCGGCGACCAAGGCGAGCCCGAAGGAGATGATGCCGGTCGTCGACAAGCCGCTCATCCAGTATGCGGTGGAGGAGGCGGCTGCCGCCGGCATCACGGAGATGATCTTCGTCACCGGCCGGCACAAGCGCGCGATCGAGGACCATTTCGACAAGGCCTATGAGCTCGAGACCGAGCTCGAGCGCAAAGGCAAGGAGGCGCTCCTCGCGCAGGTCCGCTCGGTCCTTCCGGAGGGCGTGCGCTGCATCTACATCCGCCAGCCGGAGCCGCTCGGCCTGGGGCACGCCGTGCTTTGCGCCCAGCCGGTGGTCGGCGATCATCCGTTCGCGGTGCTGCTCGCCGACGATCTGATGGATTCGCAGCCGCCGGCGATCGCGCGCATGGCGCAGGTCTTCGAAAGCGAGGGCTGCTCGCTGCTCGGCGTGGAGGAAGTGCCGCGCGACCAGACCGACAGCTACGGCATCGTCACCATCGATCGCATGCAGGGCGACCTCGCGGGCATCCATAGCATCGTCGAGAAGCCGAAGCCCGCCGACGCGCCGTCCAATCTGGCGGTGATCGGCCGCTACGTGCTCACGCCGCGCATCTTCGATCTGCTCGGCGAGGTGACGCCGGGGGCGGGGGGCGAGATCCAGCTCACCGACGCGATCTCCAAGCTGCTCCGCCACGAGCGCGTGCTCGCGGTCCGTCTGCCCGGCCGCCGTTTCGACTGCGGCTCCAAGCTCGGCTATCTGCAGGCGACCGTCGAATACGGCGTGCGCCATTCCGAAGTCGGCGAGGCTTTCGCGCGCTATCTCAAGTCACGCTAGACTCGGGCCGCATGGACGTGGCCCGGGCTTGGCGGTTCCTCGAGCAATCCGACGTCGTGGCGAGCGCCGACGAAGTTCAGGCGGCGCTGCGCCGCGTCGCCTCGCAAATCGAGGCACGCCTCGCCAACGCCTATCCGCTCGTGCTCGCCGTAATGGGCGGCGCGGTGGTCTTCGCCGGCCAGCTTCTGCCCCTGCTTCGCTTCCCGCTGGATTTCGACTATATCCACGCCTCGCGCTACGGTACGGCGACGCGCGGCGCCGCCATCGACTGGCGCGTCGAACCGCCGGCCAGCGTGCGCGCCCGCACCGTGCTCGTGGTCGACGACATCCTCGACGGCGGCCAGACCATGGCCGCGATCCGCGACCGGCTGCTCGAGCTTGGCGCGCAGGCGTTCCACTGTGCGGTGCTGGTGGAGAAGCTGCTCGACAAGGAGAAGCCGATCCACGCCGATTTCGTGGGCCTGCGCATCCCCGACCGCTTCGTCTTCGGCTACGGCATGGACGCCAAGGGATTCTGGCGCAACCTCCCCGAAATCCGCGCCATGGCCGGTTCCTGAAGCAGTGCTGGCGATCCTCGGCGGCAGCGGGCTCACCCGGCTCGGCAACCTGAAGATCACGCAGCGAAGGAGCCTGAGCACTCCCTATGGCCAGCCTTCGGCGGCGCTCACGTTCGGCGAGCTCGCCGGCCGCGACGTGATCTTCCTGGCGCGGCACGGCGACCGTCACACGCTCGCGCCCCACGAGGTGAACTACCGCGCTAACCTCTGGGCGCTCAAGGAAGCGGGAGCCGGCGAGGTTATTTCCGTCGCGTCCGTCGGCGGCATCCGCGATGCGACGGCCCCCGGCACGCTGGTGGTGCCGCACCAGATCATCGACTACACCTGGGGCCGCGCTTCCACGTTCTTCGAGGGCCCCGGTGCCCCGGTGAAGCACATCGACTTCACCGAGCCGTATTCCGCCGCACTGCGGGAAAGGCTGCTCGGCGCCGCACGGGGCTGCGGCGAGGTGGTGCTCGACCGGGGCGTCTATGCCGCGACGCAGGGGCCGCGCCTCGAGACCGCCGCCGAGATCGACCGCCTCGCGCGCGACGGCGCCGACGTCGTCGGCATGACGGCGATGCCCGAGGCGGCGCTCGCGCGCGAGATCGACCTCGAATACGGAGCGATCACGGTTGTCGCGAACTACGCGGCCGGCCGCGGCGACAGCGCTCGCGCCGTGCCGCTCGAGCGCATCGAAGCGATCCTGGAACAAGCGCTGGGTCGCGTGCGTCGAATCCTCGAAAGGATGTGCGAGACGTGATCCGCGAAGTCCTGCGCATGGGCGATCCGCGGCTGCTGCAGCGCTCGGCCGAGGTCACCCAGTTCAATTCCCCCGAGCTGAACCAGCTCCTCGCCGACATGCGCGACACGATGGCGCATCTCAACGGCGCGGGGCTCGCCGCGCCGCAGATCGGCGTGCTGCAGCGCGTGGTCGTCTTCGGCGTGCATGCCAATCCGCGCTACCCGGACGTCGAGGAAGTGCCGGACACTGTGCTCATCAACCCGAAGCTCGAGCCGCTCGGCGGCGAGATGGAGGAGGGCTGGGAAGGCTGCCTGTCGGTTCCCGGCATGCGCGGCTGGGTGCCGCGCTGGAAGCGCCTTCGCTACAGCGGCTACGACGAGCGCGGCCGGCGCTTCGAGCGCGAGGTGCAGGACTTCCACGCGCGCGTGGTGCAGCATGAGGTCGACCACCTCGACGGCGTCCTCTACCCCATGCGGGTGCGCGACCTGCGCAAGTTCGGCTTCAACGAAGCGCTGTTTCCGGGAGAGGCGCTGCCGCCGGAAGACTGAGCTCGGCGAGCAGGTCCTGCTCGAGCTGCAGCACGGTTTTCGGCGAGGCGAGCGCCTCGCCGGAAACCAGGAACACGTCCTCCGCGCGGTCGCCGAGGGTGTTGACGCGGGCGGTCTGGAGGCTGACGTGGTAGCGCGCGAGGATGCGCGCCATGCCGTAGAGCAGGCCGGGGCGGTCGGTGGCGACGATCGAGAGCACGTGATAGGCGCCGCGCTCGTCGGGGCGGATGTCGACCACCGGCGAGATCGGGAAATGCCGCACGCGGCGGGATAGCCGGCCGCCGCGCGGCGGCTCGAGCGGCTTCTCGGAGACCAGCTCCTCGGCGAGTTCGGCCTCGATCATGGCGATGCGGTCCTGATAGTGCGCGTCGCGTCCTTCGCCCATGACGACGAAGGTGTCGAGCGCGTAGCCGCCGCGCGTGGTGTGAATCTTCGCCTCGGCGATGTTGAAGGCGGCGCGCTCGAAATAGCCGCAGATCCTGGCGAACAGCGCTTCGCGGTCGCGCGTGTAGATCATCACCTGCAGGCCTTCGCCGAAAGGCGCGAGCCTCGCCTTCACCACGGGTTTTTCGCTCTGCACGCGATAGTGCAGGTTGCGCGTGTGCCAGGCGATCTCCTGCGCGTCGTGACGCAGGAAGTACGCCGTGTCGAGCTGCGCCCAGAGCCGGTCCTTGGCGCCGTCGGAGAGCGCATAGAGCCGCAGCAGGCGCGTCGCCTCGGCCTGTTTCTCGGCGAGCGCGATATCGCGCGCGAGCAGCTCGCCGGTGAGCACGCGCCGCGTCGCGCGAAAGAGATCCTCGAGCAGCTTGCCTTTCCAGGCATTCCACACCTTCGGGCTCGTGCCGCGCACGTCGGCGACCGTGAAGAGATAGAGCGCGACGAGCCGCCGCTCGCTGCCGACCCGGTCGGCGAACGCGCGCACCACCTCCGGATCGTAGACGTCCTGCTTCTGCGCGACGTGCGACATCGCGAGGTGATTCTCCACGAGGAAAACGACCAGGTCGGCATCTTCCCTGGCGAGGCCGTGCTTTCGGCAGAAGCTGCGCGCATCCTTGGCGCCGAGCTGCGAATGATCGCCGCCGCGGCCCTTGGCGATGTCGTGGTAGAGCGCGGCGACGTAGAGCAGCCAGCGCCGCTCGAAGCCGCTCATCAGCTCGCTCGCCAGCGGGAACTCGTGGGCGAGCTCGGGCATGGTGAAGCGCCGCAGGTTGCGGATCACCATCAGGATGTGCTGGTCTACGGTGTAGACGTGGAACAGGTCGTGCTGCATCTGCCCGACGATGCGGCCGAACTCCGGCAGGTAGCGCCCGAGGATGCCGTACTGGTTCATGCGCCGGAACTCGTGCACGATGCCCTGCGGCTGCTGCAGGAGGTGCAGGAAGAGCAGCCGCGCGACGGGATCTTTGCGGAAGGGCGCATTGACCGAGAACCTGGCGCGGTACAGCGCGCGCAACGTCCGCGCTGTCATGCCGCGCAGCTCCTGGTGCTGCATCATGAGAAGGAAGCTCTCGAGGATCGCAGTCGGCTCGCGGCCGAAGGTGTCCTCGCGCCGCACGTGCAGCAGCTCGGCACGGATCTCGAAGCGCTCGTTGAGCGCCCTGGGCTGGGTGTCCGGACGCGGCGCCAGCATCGCTTCGAGGTTCTGCAGCAGGATCGTGTTGAGCTGCGTCACGCCCTTCGCCGTCTGGTAGTAGCGCTGCATCATCGCCTCGCTCGAACGGCGGTGCGGCGTGTCGGTGTAGCCGAGCTGGGCAGCGAGCGCCGTCTGCACGTCGAAGACGATGCGGTCCTCGCGCCGGCCCGCAAGGTAGTGCAGCCGGATGCGGAAATCCTGCAACAGCGCCTCGTGGCGCGCGAGCTGGTTCGCCTCGTCGCGCTCGATCAGGCCGCGTCGTACCAGGTCGTCCCAGCGCCGCCCGAGGCCCGCCGCCCTCGCCATCCACTGGATGACCTGCAGGTCGCGCAGACCGCCCGGCGCTTCCTTCAGGTTCGGCTCCAGGGAATAGGGCGAGTCCTGGTGCTTGGCGTGGCGCTGCTCCTGCTCTAGCTTTTTCGCCTTGAAGAACGCCACCGGGTCGGCGGCCGCGGCGAGCGCCGCTTCGAGCGTCCGGAAGAGCGGACGGCTGCCGGCGAGATAGCGGGCTTCGAGAAGCGCGGTGCGTACCGTGATGTCGGCCGCAGCCTCGAGGCAGCCTTCCACCGTGCGCACGCTGTGGCCGATCTCCAGCCCGGCGTCCCAGAACCGCCCGATGAGGCGCTCCAGCGCGTCGCGCTCCGCCTCGCCCGGCTCGCCGGCGAGCAGGACCAGGAGGTCGATATCGGAACAGGGATAGAGCTCGCCCCGGCCGTAGCCGCCGGTCGCGACGAGCGCTGCGCCCCCGGGCACCGTCACCTCCGCCCATAGCGTTTTCACGACGCGGTCGATGAGGTGCGCGTGCTGCCGCAACAGCTGGCGCGGCCGGGGATGGCGGAGGTAGGCGGCGCGCAGCGCCTCGCGCTCCGTCTGCAGGCCGCCGCGCAAGCTGTTCGCGGTCACTGCGGCGGGGCCGGCTGCACCCCCGCGGAGCGGGTCAGGACCTCGAATCCCGAGTTGGTTACGGCGACCGTGTGCTCCCACTGCGCCGAGAGGCTGTGGTCCTTGGTGACGATCGTCCAGCCGTCGGCCAGCTCGCGAATGCCCGGCTTGCCGGCGTTGATCATCGGCTCGATGGTGAAGGTCATGCCCGGCTCGAGCACGAGTCCGGTGCCGGCCTTTCCGTAGTGCAGGACCTGCGGCTCTTCGTGGAACTTGCGGCCGATGCCGTGGCCGCAGAACTCGCGCACCACCGAGAAGCCGTGGCTCTCGGCAAGCGTCTGGATGGCGGCGCCGATGTCGCCGAGCCGCGCGCCCGGGCGCACCTGCCGGATGCCGCGCCACATGCACTCGAACGTGACGTCGACGAGGCGGCGCGCCTGAATGCTCGGCTCGCCGACGTAGAACATGCGGCTGCAGTCGCCGTGATAGCCGTCCTTGATCACGGTGATGTCGATGTTCAGGATGTCGCCCGGTTTCAGCACCCGCTCGCCCGGGACGCCGTGACATACCTGGTGGTTGACCGAGGTGCAGATCGATTTCGGAAACGGCTTGTAGCCGGGCGGCGCGTAGTGCAGCGGCGCCGGCACCGTGCCCTGCATTCCGACCATGTAGTCATGGCACAAATCGTTCAGCTTTCCCGTCGTCACGCCGGGCTTGACTTGCGGCGCGATGTAATCGAGCACCTCGGAGGCAAGGCGACCGGCGACGCGCATCCGCTCCAACTCTTCGGAGGTCTTCAGGACGACGGGCATTGGACTGATTATGCTAGAATTTTGGGCTGGTTCGAGCGAAAGCAAGGGCCAAGTTTGGAGCGAAGCAAATTTCCCGTCTTGCCCGCACAGGGTGCCGGCCGAGGGTCGGTTATGAGGGCTTGACGGCAGACCCAACCCTAAGGAGATTCTAATGTCGGCGACGATGCGTCAAATGCTGGAGGCGGGGGTCCATTTCGGACACCAGACCCGCTACTGGAACCCGAAGATGGCGCCGTTTATCTTCGGCCACCGCAACAAGATACACATCATCAACCTCGAGAAGACCCTGGCGATGTACCAGGACGCGCTCAAGTTCGCGCGCCAGCTCGCCGCCAATCGGGGGACCCTCCTCTTCGTCGGCACCAAGCGCCAGGCGCGCGACATCGTCCGCGAGGAAGCGCAGCGCTGCCAGATGCCCTACGTCGACCATCGCTGGCTCGGCGGCATGCTGACCAATTTCAAGACCGTCAAGCAGTCGATCAAGCGCCTGAAGGAGATGGAGCAGACCGCGCAGGAGGGCGGCCTCGAGCGGATGTCCAAGAAGGAGGCGCTCGGCATCCAGCGCGAGATGCAGAAGCTGCAGCGCTCGCTCGGCGGCATCAAGGAGCTCTCCAGCATTCCCGATGCGCTGTTCGTCATCGACGTCGGCTACCAGAAGGGCGCGGTGCAGGAAGCGGTGAAGCTCGGCGTGCCGGTCGTCGGCGTCGTCGACACCAACCACTCGCCCGAAGGCATCGACTACGTGATCCCCGGCAACGACGACTCGAGCCGCGCCATCCGCCTCTACGCGCGCGGCATGGCCGACGCCGTCCTGGAAGGACGCACCCAGTCGATCGAAGAAGTCGCCTCCGCCTCGCGCGACGAGTTCGTCGAGGTGGAAGAGGATGAGACGGCTGAGTAGTGGTTTTCCTAGAATCCCACGAAAAGGGGCTGCGGCCCCTTTTTTTCAACCCGTAAGGAGCAAGCGGTAATGGCCGAAATCAGTGCAGGGCTGGTCAAGGAGCTGCGCGAGCTCACCGGCCTGGGAATGATGGAGTGCAAGAAGGCCCTCGCCGAGTCGGGCGGCGACCTGCGCAAGGCCGAGGAGCTGCTGCGCATCAAGAGCGGCGCCAAGGCGAGCAAGGCCGCGAGCCGCGTCGCCGCCGAAGGCGTGATCGGCGCCTGGCTTTCCGCGGATGCGAAAGTCGGCGCGCTGGTGGAGCTCAATTCCGAGACCGATTTCGTGGCGAAGAACGACGACTTCATCGCCTTCGCCAAGTCGCTCGCCGAGATCGTCGCTAGCCGCGATCCCGAGGACGTGGCGGAGCTGTCGTCGATCGACACGACGGGCGGCAAGATCGAAGCCAGGCGGCAGGCGCTGGTGCAGAAGATCGGCGAGAACATCAGCATCCGGCGTTTCAAGCGCCTGCAGGCGAAGGGCAAGCTCGCCCTCTACCTGCACGGCAGCAAGATCGGCGTGCTGGTCGACTACGAAGGTGCGGACGAGGTGGGCAAGGACCTGGCCATGCACATCGCCTTCGCCAAGCCGAAGCACATGAGCCGAGGCGACGTCCCTGCCGAGATGCTGAATGCGGAAAGAAAGATCCATGAGGCACGGGCCAAGGAATCGGGCAAGCCCGCCGAGATCGCGGCGAAGATGGTCGAGGGCTCGCTCAACAAGTTCCTCGGCGAGATCACGCTGATGGGCCAGCCCTTCGTGAAGGACGACAAGCAGAGCGTCGAGAAGATGCTCGCGGCGAAGAAGGCGAAGGTGAACGCCTACGCGTTCTTCGTCGTGGGCGAGGGTATCGAAAAGAAGTCCACTGACTTCGCTGCCGAGGTCATGGCGCAAGCCGGGAAAGCGCACTGACCCCGAAATACAAGAGGATCCTCCTCAAGCTGTCGGGGGAAGCCCTGATGGGGGAGGATGCTTTCGGCATCAACCGGCAGACCATCGAGAGCATCGTCGCCGAGGTGGCGGGCGTCTCGCGCCTCGGCGTGGAGATCGGCGTGGTGATCGGCGGCGGCAACATCTTCCGCGGCGTCGCGCCCGGCGCGGCCGGCATGGATCGCGCGACCGCCGATTACATGGGAATGCTCGCCACCGTGATGAACGCGCTCGCGCTCCAGGATGCGATGCGCCAGGCCGGCATTTCCAGCCGGGCGCTCTCCGCGCTCAACATCGAGCAGGTGGTCGAGCCCTACATCCGCGGCAAGGCGATCCGCTACCTCGAGGAGGGCAAGATCGTCATCTTCGCGGCGGGCACCGGCAACCCGTTCTTCACCACCGACACGGCGGCGGCGCTGCGCGGCAGCGAGATGGGCGCCGAGATCGTGCTCAAGGCGACGAAGGTCGACGGCATCTATACCGCCGACCCGCAGCGCGATCCGCGCGCGCAGCGCTTCGCGAAGATCAGCTTCGACGAGGCGATCGTGCGCAACCTGAAGGTGATGGACGCGACCGCGCTGACCCTGTGCCGCGACCAGAAGCTGCCGATCAACGTCTTCAGCATCTTCAAGCCGGGCGCGCTGCGGCGCGTGGTGCTCGGCGAGGACGAAGGCACGCTGGTTCACGTATGATTCCGCGCGGAGGCGCCCCATGGTGATCAACGACCTTAAGAAGAGCACCGAGCAGAAGATGGACAAGAGCCTGCAGGCCTTCAAGGCCGACCTCGCCAAGGTGCGTACCGGCCGGGCGCACACCGGGCTGCTCGACCACATCCACGTGGACTATTACGGCAACCCGACGCCGCTCAACCAGGTCGCTAAAGTGACGCTGCTCGACGCGCGGACGATCGGCGTCACGCCCTTCGAGAAGAAGATAGTGCAGCCGGTGGAGAAGGCGATCCGCGACTCCGATCTCGGCCTCAACCCCGCGGCGCAGGGCGAGACCATCCGCGTGCCGATGCCGCCGCTCACCGAGGAGCGCCGCAAGGAGCTGATCAAGGTGGTGCGCCACGAGGCGGAGAACGCGCGCGTGGCGGTGCGCAACCTGCGCCGCGACGCGATCCACCATCTCAAGGAGGCGCTGAAGAAGAAGGAGGTGTCGGAGAACGACGAGCGGCGCGCCCAGGACGAGGTGCAGAAGATGACCGACAAGCATGTCGCGGAAATCGACCGCCTCCTGCAGGACAAGGAGAAGGAGCTGCTCGCGGTATGACGCATTCGAGCGCCACCCGGCAGATTCCCGCGCACGGCGACGTGCCGCGCCACGTCGCCATCATCATGGACGGCAACGGCCGCTGGGCGAGGAAGCGCCTGCTGCCGCGCATCGCGGGGCACCGCCGCGGCGTGGACGCGGTGCGCGCGACGGTGGAGAACTGCGCCGCGCGCGGCGTGGAGTTCCTGACGCTCTTCGCCTTCAGCTCGGAGAACTGGCGCCGCCCCGCCGAGGAAGTGGCGCTGCTCATGCAGCTCTTCCAGGCCGCGCTGAGCAACGAGGTCGAGCGCCTGCACAAGAACGGCATCCGCCTGAAGGTCGTCGGAGACCTGCGCAGCTTCGACGCGAAGATCCGCCTGCTCGTCGAGCAGGGCGAGCGGCTGACGGCGCAGAACGACCGCCTCACGCTGACCATCGCGGCGAACTACGGCGGCCGCTGGGACATCCTGCAGGCGGTGAACCGCTTCCTGCAGGCGCAGCCCGGCGCGCAAAACGCCGACGAGGGCGCGCTCGCGCCCTACCTCGCGATGAGCTACGCCCCCGAGCCCGATCTGTTCATCCGCACCGGCGGCGAGCAGCGCATCAGCAACTTCCTCCTCTGGCAGCTGGCCTACACCGAGCTCTACTTCACCGAGACGCTCTGGCCCGACTTCGACGCGGCGGCGCTCGATCAGGCGATCGTCTCCTACCGCGGCCGGGAGCGGCGCTTCGGCCGCACGAGCGAGCAAGTGGCGGATTCGAAACGCGCCGAGGTCGCCTGAGCGGCGCGCTCGCGCGGCGCGTCGCCACCGCGACCGCGCTGATTGCCGGGCTGCTGGCGGCGCTTTTCTGGCTTCCCAAGGCGCTCTTTGCGGCGCTCGTCGCACTGCTCACGGCGCTCGCCGGGCACGAATGGGCGAGGCTCTGCGGCCTGCGCGGAGCGCGCAGCGCGGCGCTCGCGGCGGCGATGGCGGCAGCATTCGTCGCGCTCTCCCTCGCGGGGGCGGCGGTCGAGCGCACCGTCTTCGGCATGGCGGCGGTATTCTGGCTGCTCGTCGCGCCCTTGTGGCTCGCGCGCGGCATGAGCGTCGAGCGGCGCGACGGGCTGCTGCTCGCCGGGTTCGTCGTCGTGCTGCCTGCCGCGCTAGCCATGACATGGCTCGATGCGCAGCGCCTGCTGGTCGTCCTGGTGCTCGTCTGGGTTGCCGACAGC